>JAGRIN010000063.1 GCA_020443245.1 Pseudomonadales bacterium | reverse complement strand
TGCCGGGGCATCGGCGTTGCTGGTGAATGCGAGACTCTCGGACCGGTCCGCGCGGGGCTATGCGAGAGTGCCAGGATTGACGCGATCCATGCTCGCGGCGCTTGATGCCGTCGCTGTCCAGACGGCTTCTCACGGAGAGCGATTTCTCGCGCTTGGGTTGGCGAGCGAGAAGCTCTTGCTCGCCGGCAGCATCAAGTTCGACATCGAGCTGCCACCTGACATCGAGGAGCGATCCGCGAGGTTGCGCGCACGGATCGTCGGTTCGCGGCGGGTGTTTCTCGCGGCGAGCACACACGAGGGTGAGGAAGCCGCGGCGCTCGAAGCGCTCGCGGGCTTGCCGCCGGACGTCCTGCTTGTGCTGGTCCCGCGACATCCCCATCGATCCGCGGCAGTCCAGCGACTCATCGCGTCGCGAAATCTCACGCTTGCAAGACATAGTGAGGCAAAGGACGTGCTGCCCGGCACGCGGGTGTTGCTCGTCGATACGATGGGTGAATTGATGTATTTCTACGCGATTGCAGATATCGCGTTCGTCGGCGGCAGCCTCACGCCTGTCGGCGGCCACAACCCCATGGAGCCGGCGGCGCTCGGTGTGCCGGTCATCATGGGTCCGCACCTTCGCAACATCGACGATATCGCGACGCAGTTCATCGATGCAGGTGGGCTGCTTGTTTGTGACTCGGCTGCGGCGCTTGGACCGGCCGCTCGCCGGTTGCTCGACGATCACGACTTTCGTTCCGCCTCGGTCGATGCTGCGACACGCGTGATGGAGGCGAACCGCGGCGCGCTCGATCGAGTCGTGTCGCTTGTCGGGAGCAGGCTGGACGCCGGCTGAAGGATACTTGACGGGTGTGTTAACCTGTCTTCGTTGAAGTCGCCACGGGGCGAAATCGATGGGAAGGAAACGCCGATATATCCCGGATCTTGTATCCGACATGGCTGAATGTGATGCGAACTACATTCGGCTCGTTCGGCTGTTCCCGAACATCGCCTCGGAGGACAGTCGCGAGTTCGCGATCGAATCTACCACCACCGATGGCGCGATCGTGACGATTTCGATAATCGAGCGATGCCCCTACACGACGATGCTCTCAGTGCGCGTGACGAACGAGGAAGACAAGCCGTGGGTCAAGTGGCCCCTGCTCGAGGTGCGGCTTTACCATGACGTGAAGTCTGCCGAGGTCGTGAGCTTTCAGCGGCATCGCAACTTTCGTTACCGGTATCCGGAACCGAATCCCAACATGTATCAACCGGACGAAAAGTCTCAGATCAACAAGTTCCTGGGAGAGCTTTTGACGTTCTGCGCGCAGCATGGTCGATCGCTCGATCCGGTATTGCTTCCCAGGCACTGAGTCGCCGTTCGGGCAAAATTCTGCGGTATTGGCACGCGTGAGCGGCTATAATCTGAGGCCGTGAAAGATGCGCAGCCGACCAATACGCGCCCTTACCGTCGATGAAACCGACGGCACCTGAATACCCCCTGAAAAAACATGGACTGCAGCGACACCAGCGTGCCGCTACGCGAATCATTTTGTAGTGGAGCATCATGGCAAGTAAATCGTACAAGGCCGACTCGATCGAGGTACTCGAGGGACTGGACCCGGTCAAAAAGCGACCGGGTATGTACACCGACACATCAAGACCCAACCACCTGGCGCAGGAAGTCATCGACAACAGCGTTGACGAGGCGCTGGGTGGTTTCGCGAACGAGATTCGCGTCACCCTTCGCAAGGACGGCTCGATGTCTGTCAGCGACAACGGTCGCGGGATGCCGGTCGACATTCACAAGAAGGAAAAGCTCCCGGGCGTCGAACTCATCCTGACCCGGCTGCATTCGGGCGCCAAGTTCAACAGTGACAGCTACAAGTTCTCCGGCGGCCTGCATGGAGTCGGCGTCTCTGTGGTCAACGCGCTGTCCTCTCACTTCGAAGTGTTCGTCAAGCGCGACGGCAAACTCCACCACATGTCCTTCGCTGACGGCAAAGTCACGAAGAAGCTTTCCGTCAAGGAAAACGTCGGCAAGCGCAACACTGGTACACTGATCAACTTCCTGCCCAACCCGAAATACTTCGATTCGCCGAAGTTTTCGGTTTCACGCCTCAAACATCTCCTGCGCGCGAAGGCGGTCCTCTGTCCTGGTCTTCGTGTGTCGTTTACTGACGAGACGGCACGAGGAGATGAGGAGCGAGAGTTCGAGTGGTTCTACGAGGACGGACTGAAAGATTACCTGGCGAGTGAGCTGTCCAGTGAGGAACTCGTGCCGGAAGAACCTTTCATCGGCTCGGTCGCGGGCAACGAAGAAGCTGTTGACTGGGCGGTGCAGTGGTCACCTGAAGGTGGCGAGCTCGTTCAGGAAAGCTACGTGAACCTCATCCCGACCGCGCAAGGTGGCACGCACGTCAGTGGGCTGCGAGGCGGGCTGCTGGATGCGCTGCGTGAGTTCTGCGAGTTTCGCAACCTGTTGCCGCGCGGCATCAAGATTTCGGCCGACGACGTCTGGGACAAGTGCAGTTACGTGTTGTCCGCCAAGATGGTCGACCCGCAGTTTTCGGGCCAGACAAAGGAGCGCCTCAATTCTCGCCAGGCGGTGTCGTTCATCTCCGGGGTGGTCAAGGATGCGTTCAGCCTGTGGCTGAACCAGAACGTGAAAGAAGCAGAGCGCATTGCGGAGCTTGCCATCGAGAGCGCGCAGGCAAGATTGCGGGCAGGCAAACGCGTTGAGCGCAAGAAGATAACGAGCGGTCCTGCGCTGCCCGGGAAGCTTGCGGACTGTACGTGCGAAGACCAGTTGCGCGGCGAACTCTTCCTGGTCGAAGGCGACTCCGCGGGTGGGAGTGCAAAGCAGGCACGCGATCGGACCACGCAGGCCATCCTGCCCCTGCGCGGCAAGATCCTGAACACCTGGGAAGATGATTCGGCCGAGATTCTCTCGTCGCAGGAAGTTCACGACATCACCGTCGCAATCGGCGTTGATCCGGGTTCATCGAATCTCGAGGGATTGCGCTATGGCAAAGTGTGCATTCTCGCCGACGCCGACTCCGACGGCCTGCACATCGCCAGCCTTTTGATCGGCCTCTTTTACAAGCACTTCCCGGAGCTCGTGCGCCAGGGCCGCGTCTTCGTCGCGATGCCGCCGCTGTATCGCATCGATGTGGGCAAGGAAGTGTATTACGCGCTCGATGAATCTGAACGCCAGGGATACCTGGACCTGATCGCAGCCGAGAACAAGAAAGGCAAGGTTGTTGTACAACGCTTCAAGGGGCTCGGCGAAATGAATCCAACGCAGCTCCGTGAAACCTGTATGGCGGAAGAGACCCGTCGCCTGGTCCGCCTCGATATCGATTCGGAAAATCAGGTCACGGAAACCCTCGACATGCTCCTGTCCAAGAAGCGCGCCGGAGATCGGCGTGAGTGGCTCGAGAAGAAAGGTAACGAAGCAGAGATTGTCTGACCCGCATGAGTGAATTCGAACCCGAAACAATATCCCTTCGCCAGTACACCGAGAACGCGTTTCTCAACTACGCGATGTACGTCATCAACGACCGGGCATTGCCGCACATCGGTGACGGACTGAAACCGGTCCAGCGTCGAATCGTCTACGCGATGTCCGAACTGCGCCTTTCCGCGGATGCCAAGTACATGAAGTCGGCGCGTACGGTCGGCGACGTCATCGGCAAGTACCATCCGCACGGCGATGCGGCGAGCTACGGTGCGATGGTCCTCATGGCCCAGCCCTTCAGCTACCGCTATCCTCTCGTGGACGGCCAGGGTAACTGGGGGTCGCCGGATGATCCCAAGTCCTACGCCGCGATGCGATATACCGAGTCGAAGTTGACCAAGTATGCAGAGGTGCTGCTCTCGGAACTGGGCCAGGGCACCGTGGAGTGGGTTTCCAATTTCGACGGCACCATGGAAGAACCCGTGTCGTTACCTGCCCGCCTGCCGAACATACTGCTGAACGGCGGCACCGGCATTGCCGTGGGTATGGCCACCGACATTCCGCCACACAACCTGAAGGAAGTCACCGCCGCCTGCATTCGGTTGCTCGACTCGCCGAAGAGCACGGTTCGCGACCTGCTCGAACACATCAAAGGCCCGGACTTCCCGACCGCTGCCGAGATCATTTCAGACACCGGTGACATCAGGCAGATTTACGAGACCGGGCGCGGAGCAATTCGCGCGCGCGGGATACACGCCGTCGAAGACGGCGAGATTGTCATCACCGCATTGCCCTTCCAGGTTTCCGGCACGCGCGTGCTGGAACAAATGGCATCGCAGATGCAGGCAAAGAAGCTGCCGATGGTCGTCGACCTGCGTGACGAGTCCGACCATGAAAACCCTACGCGTATCGTGATCGTTCCACGCTCGAATCGAATAGACGTATCCGCGTTGATGAATCACCTGTTTGCGACGACGGATCTCGAACGGACTTATCGCGTCAACTTCAACGTGATTGGCATCGATGGACGTCCCCAGGTCAAATCGCTCCGGGACATGCTCTCGGAGTGGCTCGAGTTCCGCACCGAGACAGTATTGAGGCGACTGCAGTTCCGCCTCGACAAGATCATGGATCGACTCCATGTTCTCGAAGGCCTGCTCATCGCCTATCTCAACATCGACGAAGTCATTCGGATCATTCGCACCGAAGACAAGCCGAAGGACGCGCTGATGGCGAAGTTCAAGCTGTCGGAGCGACAGGCGGATGCCATTCTCGACTTGCGCCTGCGCAACCTCGCGCGTCTCGAGGAAGAGAAAATCCGCGGTGAACAGGCAGAACTCGACGGTGAGCGCGTCGATATCGAGAAGACCATCAACTCGAAAGCTCGGCTCAAGACGTTGCTGAAAAAAGAACTCGCTGCCGATGCCGAGACCTATGGTGATGAGCGTCGGTCACCCATCGTACAGCGTGAAGAAGCGCAGGCATTCAGCGAAAAGGAACTGATCTCGACGGAGCCCGTCACGGTGGTGCTGTCGGAGAAGGGCTGGATTCGTGCCGCCAAGGGGCACGAGGTCGACGCAGCGGAACTCAGTTATCGTTCGGGAGACAAGCTTTTGATGGCGACCCCTGCACGATCCAACCAGGATGCCGTCTTCCTCGATTCCACCGGACGAGCCTACTCGCTCGCAATTCATGCGATGCCGTCGGCAAGAGGGCAGGGTGAACCGCTCACCGGCAAGTTAAATCCGCCTTCGGGCGCCTCGTTCGTGGCGGTACTCGGCGGAGAAGGCAGTGACCAGTACCTGATGGCGAGCGATGCCGGATACGGCTTCGTCGGTACGCTCGGCGATATGCAAACCAAGAACAAGGCAGGCAAGGCTGTGCTCACTGTGCCAAAGGGCAGTGTCGCGGTGAAGCCCGTGAGAGTCCGCGACCCGAAGCACGAATTCGTTGCAGCGTTCAGCAACGAGGGACGGCTCCTCATCTTCCCGCTCGCCGACCTGCCCGCAATGGCGAAGGGCAAGGGAAACAAGATCATGAGCATTCCGTCAGCGCGCGTCGCCGAGCGTGTGGAGATGATGTCTCACGTTCTCGTGTTCTCGGAAGTGGACACGTTGGTCGTGCAATCCGGCAAGCGGACACTGCGGCTCAAGATCGAGGACCTGGAACACTACCGCGGAGAACGCGCAAGGCGAGGTCTCAAGTTGCCACGGGGGTTCCAGAAGGTGGACGACGTCCTCGTCGAGCGCGGCGACGCCTGACGGCGTTCCCTAGGCGAACTGCCTGGCCTGGCGCTCGATCACTTCGCGGCTCGCGTGGTCCACGTTATCGAGGTAGTAGACCTCGCCGTCCGGGGCGAGCGAACTTTTGAACTCGCGAAACGTGAGGCGTGGATTGCCGGCCGCGAGTTCGGCTACCTGCCGGCTCGCGAGCAGGCCGCGTTCCGCGATCGATGCAAGGTAGGTAGCGTGCTTGCGTGATTTCTCGAGTGCACTGTCGCCACCGGACACTCGCACCGTGTTCATGCCGAGCCTGACGGTGATGCTCGGGTGACGCAGCGCCATGAGCGACTTCAGTAGCAACGCACAGCACACGGCATCGAACGTCTGGTTAGTGCCTTCGAAGGTCAGGACCAGGTCATCGCCGTCCGTGACTTCCGTTTCACACCGATAAAGCCTGAGTGCACTGTAGATGCGAGAGAGGTTTGCCTCGAGTTGGCGGACCGGCCTGATTTTGGCGATTAGCATTGTCGTGCGGTCCGGCGATGGTGCCTGTTCGGGTTCGGCGGATTCGACGGGCTCGGGGATTGCGTGATCTGGTGCCGCGATGTCACGCAATGCGGCGCGTGCGGGCGGGGCGGCAATCCAGAAGAGCAGGAAGTCGCCGTAGTAGAGCACCGCGAACCCAAGCAGTCCGAACACGACCAGGTGCAGCAGCAGCGCGAACAAAGCGATCCGGTCGACCCGTGCGTCCACCACGTCCGCCCGCAATCCGACCTGCAGCACGCCGGCCGCCGCGTCCTGGAACGCCACGTCCCGGCTCATGGTCGCCATTGACGCTTCGGATTTCCCGACCTGTGCCAGCAGTTTCCCGTCGGGCGTGTACACCGAGGCAAACTTGAAGTTGCCGCGCGCAAGCAGGTTGCTGAGCATGACATTGAGCCGCAGGGCATCCTGCTGCACCAGCGCGTCGGTGATCGTCAGGGCAAGTTGGTCTGCTGCAGCGTTACCGAGTTCGAGTGTTCGTTCGGTCAGTAGCTGGCGTGAATAGACGAGCACAAGGGACGTCAGGACGACACTGGCGACAAGCACGGGCAGCAGGATGACCGCCAGCAGTTTGATCTTGGGTCCGGACATTAGGGTTTGCGCGGTACTTCGGCTGGCGCGGAGTATAACTGATCGATGCCGTTTTGTTTTTGAAGGCGGGATTGAAGGATAATGGCGCCCCGGCTCTTCAATGTGGACGCCATGTCCGAAATCGTACTGATCAATCTTTCCGGCGAGGACAAGCCGGGTATCACCGCTGCTGTCACAGGTATCCTGGGTAATTTCGATGTGGATATTCTCGACGTCGGGCAGGCGGTAATCCACAACTACCTGACGCTCGGTATCCTCGTTAACGTGCCGGGGTCGTCAGAGGCGCTCAGGAAGGAAATACTGTTCGCCGCCCACGAACTCGATGTGAGCGTACGTTTCGAACCGGTTGACCCATCGAGCTACGAAGAGTGGGTCGGTTTGCAGGGACGGTCGCGCTACATCCTCACGCTCCTGGCGCGCCGAATCAAGGCTTCGCATATCTCCGCCGTGACGCGCGTGATTGCAGAACATACGCTGAACATCGATGGGATCGTTCGTCTCTCCGGCCGGGTACCGGTCGATCATGACGATCCGCAGGCAAAGGCATGCATCGAGTTTTCACTACGCGGTGAGCCGCCGGAGAAGGCAGCGTTCCGTTCTGCGCTGATGAATGTCAGTTCTGCCCTCGACGTCGACATTGCCGTTCAGGAAGACACGATCTTCCGTCGGCACCGGCGTCTCGTCGCGTTCGATATGGACTCGACGCTCATATCGACCGAAGTGATCGACGAACTGGCCAGGCTTGCCGGCGTCGGCGAGGAGGTCGCCAGGGTCACGGAACGAGCCATGCAAGGCGAACTGGACTTCAAGCAGAGCCTCAAGGAGCGTGTCGCCTTGCTAAAGGGCCTCGATGAGTCGTCACTCGTCGAGGTGGGCAATCGCCTGCCACTGATGGAGGGAGCGGAACGACTCTTCTCGACATTGAACAAACTGGGCTACAAGACGGCGATACTCTCGGGCGGCTTCTCCTACTTCGGTCGTATCCTGCAAAGAAAGCTCGGGATCGACTACGTGCACGCGAACGAACTGGAGATTCGGGATGGCAAACTCACCGGCAAGGTGCAGCCACCCATCGTCGATGCCGCGCGCAAGGCAGAATTGCTGAGATCGCTGGCCGCTGACCTGAACATTACGCTCGAGCAGTGCATCGCTGTCGGTGACGGTGCGAATGACCTGCAGATGTTATCGGCGGCGGGACTGGGCGTCGCGTTTCACGCGAAGCCGATCGTGCGGGAGAGTGCCGAGCAGTCGATCTCGAACCTGGGACTCGACAGCATTCTCTATCTCATGGGTATCCGCGACCGGGAAACGCACCGCCTGAAATAGTGCGCCCGGTCAGAGATCTTCGCTCGCGAAGTCGTACTCGAGATTCTCGATCGGCGGCGAGATGTAGTTGCCCTGGATGAAGTTGAGGCCCGCCTGCCACAAGGTCGAGAGTACGCCGGGTGACTCGACCCCGGAGATCGCGGTGAGTACGCCCTTGGTCTGCAGCGACTTCACCATGTCGATCAGTTCCTTCTGCTTCTCGTTGCTGTCCTCGATCTGCTGCGCAAAGGAGCCGTCCAGCTTCACATAGTCGGGGGTCAGGTGCTTCAGCAGGTTGAACGGGTTGAGCGAACAGCCGAAGTGGTTGATCGACGTCTTGCAATGCAGTTGGGCGATGCTCTGGCAGAAGCGGGTCGCCTGCTTGATGTATGCTGTCGCGTCGTTCTCGTGAATCTGGAATATCACGGCGTCACTGGGTAGTCGCGCGGCCTTCAGTGCCACGCTGAACCAGGGCAGGAACGTATCGTCCGAAAGGGAACGATGCGTGATGTTGATGAAAAGGCGCGTCTTGTTGCCTTGTGCGCGATGCTCGGCGAGCATCTTCACCGATTGCAGGATCACCCAACGGTCCAGCTTTTCGAGCAGCCCTGCATCCTCTGCGGGTCCGAGGAACTGGTTTGGCGTCAGTTCGTTCTCCTCCTCGTCGACCAGCCTGAGCAGGACCTCGAATTGCTCGTCGTCATCGCCGTGCAAACTGATCACGGGCTGGAACAGGAGTTTGAGCGAGTTGTTGGAGATCGACTTGCGAATCAGTTCCTTGACGTCCTCGCTCGTCATCGACTTGCCGTCTTCGCCCACCTTGACTTGTTCGGGCTGGTAGAAGTTCACGCCGTTGCCGTCGTCGATTGACGATGTCGCCCGGTGCGCACGGGAAACAACTTCCTCGCTTGAAGGCGTGTTCTCTGTGATCAGCGAGAGCCCGATGCTGACGGTCAATTGGTAGGACTTCCCGGAGACCTCGGAGAGGTGACCTTCTACCCTGGCGCGTATCTCTTCGGCCAATTGTGCCGCCGCTTCCTTGTCTGCGCCCTTGTACAGCATCGTGAATACGTCATCGCCGAACCGGGCGAGAATGTGCTCGGGGTCGACGATGGAGCGAACGAGCGCGGCAACGTCGCCGAGTACCAGGTCTGCATTGGAGATGCCCGCCTCGGTGCGGATGCGGTTGAAGTGGTCGATCGCGATATAAAACAGGACATAGCCTTCGCGGCCGCTGGTCGCAAGGTCAACCGCTGCGTCGAGTTGTTCGACGAAGTACTGGCGATTGTAGAGTCCGGTAAGCAAATCCTGGCTGGAGATTTCCTTGATGCGATCCTCGATCTCATTGTCCTCGGTGAGGGGACGAAAGATCACCTGGGTACAGGGCTCGCCATCATAGGTGGCGGGCGAGAGTGACATTGTCGAGAGTATGCGCGAACCGTCGGTGGCGACGCAGGTAAACTCTTCGGTATCGCTTTCGTTCTGCTCGAACGACTTCAGGAATTTCTTGAACTTGTCCTGGTCTTCGCCGGCGATCAGGTCAATGATCGGGATGCCGGCAAATTCGTCCGCATCCTCGTAACCAAAAAGCTCCGCGTACGCGCGATTGGTATAGATATGCATACCTTCATGCACGTACGCGATGGCGGCGTTGGACGAATCAAGCAGGAGTTGGTTACGCCGCTCCGTCTCACGGAGCTCGACTTCTGCCTTGCGACGCATCCTGCGATTGTCGAGATTCTCAAGTTCACGTTCGATGATGAGTACGAGACGCTCATCGTCATCGGCGAGCGCGACATCCAGGGCACCCATCTGCAGTCCGGCTGTGATCGACGCGGGGTCCTGGTCATCGGCAATCAGGATGACAGGCACGTCCTTTTCCATACTGCGGACAGTCTTGACGACCTGTTCGGCGGTAAGGCCGGCCGCTTCCATTCGGCTGATCAACAGATCCCATGTCTGCTCGCCAAGGCGCTCGACGAGATCGGCTTCGGACGCGATCTGGTGCGCACGCGTCGCCCGCCCGGCAGTGCGGAGCAGCACAATAAGCTCTTCCGCCCGATTCTGGGATTCCTCCAGTATCAGGAGCCTGACGGGTTGATTTTTGTTCATTCCATGACGTCCAAACGCTGACGTTTACTATATCACGTGAGGTCGACGTGTCCTCGCCGACCTGCCCAAAGGCAAGCCCTGTCGGGGCTACGGGAAGCCGGGCGTTTTCGACAACTCACCGGGCACCTCCCGAACCAGCCTCGGCACCAGGTATCCCGGCAGCTCGTGTAACACTGACCGCATGATTGCCTTGGCCCGATCCCCCTGCACATCGAAGTGTCCCGTACCGGTCACGGGGTCCAGCAAGTGCAGGTAGTAGGGCATCACGCCGACCTCGAAGAGGCGGCGGGAAAGCCGTATGAGGGTATCGGCCGAGTCGTTGATACCCTTTAGCAGCACGCTCTGGTTAAGGCAGGTCGCCCCGGCGCGTCTTAGCGCCGCCATGGCGTGGCCGACGTCGTCATCGATCTCGTTGGGATGGTTTGCGTGGATGACCGTCACGACCTGGAGCCGGCTTGCGGCCAAACGGTCTGTGAGGCTCTCGCACACCCGGTTCGGGATCACGACCGGCATTCGTGTGTGGATCCGCAAGGTCGTCACGTGCGGGATCGCCTCCAGACTGTCCAGGATGGCGCCGAGGCGCTTGTCTGAGAGCACGAGCGGATCGCCGCCGCTCAGGATCACTTCGGTGACGGTCTTTTCGCTCGCAACGTAGCGGAAGATCGCTTCCCAGTCGTCCCGGTCCGGCTTGAAATCGTTATAGGGAAAGTGGCGCCGGAAGCAGTACCGGCAATTGACAGCGCAGGCGCCGCTCACGATCACCAGTACCCTGCCGTGGTACTTGTGGAGCATGCCGCGTCCCGGCGTGAAGGACTGCTCCGACAACGGATCGCTGACAAAGCCGGGGTACCGGGCATTTTCTTCGGGCGATGGCAGCACCTGGGCGAGCAGTGGGTCATTCTCGTCGCCGCGACGCATACGGGCGATGAAGGG
>JAGRIN010000062.1 GCA_020443245.1 Pseudomonadales bacterium | reverse complement strand
ACTCGCTGCTAAATGTCACGGTCACGCAGTTTTCCTCGGCGTAGTGATCCGTTGCCGCCATGCACAGCGCGTAGTCTGCCAGCGTCATCAGGACGCCGCCGTGAATGATTCCGCTCGCATTGCAGTGCTTGTCTTCCGGGAAGAACGCATAGCGCCACGAACCATCCGGCAATTGCCGGTAGTAAAACGGCCCGATACTGTCCTCCGCCGGGTCGTAGCCTGCCATCGTCAGGTAACCCTCAGGTGCTTCGCTCATCGCGGTTCATCCTCGTAGTCCGCAAGCCGCAGGTAGTCGTTCGATTGCCCGGAAGCGGCCGCCAACGCCGCTGCGAACTGGCCGGCGCGCAACGGCAGGCCGCGAACGAGCCAGGCCCGGGCTTCCTTCCCAACCGCCGCACGAAGGCGCGCGCGGGAAGCGCTGTCCTGCCCAAGATTGTCGCAACTCACTCGAAACGCCAGCCCTGCCGCATTCGAGAATATCCATTCCATCGCCTGCGGCCTTGCCTCGGCTGCCTCGAATCGCGCCTGTGCCGCTTCGTCGCGCGCCGATTCGTACCAGTACCCATAGTCATGCCGGCAGCGACGCGCGCGCCCGGCGATACACCAGTGTGCGACTTCGTGAAGTGCCGACGCGGCAAAATCTTCCCGGAAAAGGATGCGACCGGGTTCGGCGGCCGAGGGCGGCACATACTCCGGCTCCGGCGCCCCGCCTTGCAGTACCGTTCGATACGCGAGGGCGAAGGTGCTATCGAAAACGCGGATAATCGCTCCCGCATCGATCATGCAGGTTCGACGCTCGTATCGGGGATGCACGGCGTCGCCTCGAGGCGGCGGAAATAGCCTTCGGAAAGATGCGGCTTGCCCGCGAGCAAGTGCGCGAGATACCACTCCAGTGGCTTCAGCCCCTCTTCGATGAATTCGGGGTTGGCGATGTAAACCCAGGCGTCAACATCGCCGGACGACGTCCGCACGGCGCGGAGCACCCGCGAGTATCGAACCGGATAACCTTCATACGGGTCCATCGTTTCGATCTGCTCCGGCGCCGAGAGGCGATACAGCACGCCTTCCACCACGCTACCCGCCGCTTCGACGATATTGGCAGAGGCGGCACCCGGATAAGCCACGGAACGCTTGTTGAACCGGAGCGTATATCCGTCAAGCTCGCCGCCGAAATGCTCATCGAACTGCATGCGACGCGCGATCACGCGTGCCGGGTTCATGTTGCTCCCGTAGGCGAAATAGAAGTCCATCAGCCTTTCTTTATCCAGTACGTATAGGTCGAATCATCCTGCGACTGGTGCACGAGTTCATGGTGGAGAAATCGACAGAAATTGGGGAAATCCCAGGAGGTCGACGGATCCGTCGCGACAACCTTGATGACCTGGCCGGATGCCATGTCCATCATCTTGTTCCGAACGACCATAAGCGGTTCCGGACACCGGAGCCCTTTGGCATCAACTTCTACGTCTGCTTGGGGTTCCACGACCTGCCTTAAACAACGACCAGCGAAACCCCCATTGTACCAAGAATGCGCCGGGGGCCGAAAAACCGGCCCTGCCGCATCACCTGCCGATCAGGTAGACGGCAAGCGCGCGCTTCTCGTCTTCGCTCAGCGGATAGATCGGCATTGGCGCGGTCGGCTTCTCGAAGAAGGCCGACAGGCCGTCGATATCGTAGCGCGTGCCGACTTCGGCCAGCGTCATCCTGCCCGGTGCCGCCTGGTTGTGGCAGTTCCTGCACCCATAACGGTTGAACGTCGCCTGGCCCGCCTCGGCAAGACTTGCACGTTCCGCGGCGTCCAGTGAACCGAGGGTCGTCGCCGGGTCGAAGACCGGTTCATGGGACGTCGGCAGGGCGACATCGCGCTGCGCTTCGCCCCAGGCAAGCCGATACACTGCGCCTGCGTAGTCGTCGGATATGTAGAACGCGCCATCCGGTCCCTCGGTCACTTCCGCAGGTCGACCGACCACGTCGTCATCGACCTCGAATCCCCATACCAGGTCTCGCTCGGTGATGGCGCCATCATCGTCGAAGTGCAGTGACACGACCTTGTAGCCATCCTTCTCGGAACGGTTCCACGAACCGTGCAGCGCGACGATCGCCGCACCGCGATAGTCCGGCGGGAATGCGTCACCTCGCACGAATTCGATCCCGAGCGGTGCGTTGTGTGCACGAAAGCCGTGAACCGGCGGAACGGCACGATCGAGAAGTTCCTTCGGCGCCTTGTCACCCATGTCGGGGTCGATCACATTGTTCCCGTTCAGGTAGGGCCATCCGTAGAAGTTGCCTGCTTCGATGCGGTTGAGTTCGCACGGAGGGAAGTTGTCACCAAGTCCATCCCTGCCATTGTCCGTCGCATAGATCATGCCGTCTGCCGGTCGCCAGTCGAAGCCCGCGCTATTGCGGAGCCCGGTTGCAATGATGGTCTCGCCAGTGCCGTCAGGCTGGTAGCGAACCATCGACGCGCGACGTGGGTCCTTTTCGATGCACACGTTGCAGGAAGAACCCATCGAAACATACATCATGCCGTCGGGACCGAACCGCAGGGTTTTCTTCCAATGGTTGCCGCCGCCGGGCAGCCCGGTCACGATGCGCGAGTAGTCTCCCTTCAATTTCCCTGACGACACATCGAAGGGGACACGACCAATGACATCGGTCTCCGCAACGTAAAGATAGCCATCGTGAAAGTCGAGACCGTTCGGACCGTTCAGGCCATCCATCAAGAGCCTGGTGCCATCACCGACCTTGTCTCCGTTCGCATCCCGCGCGACCAGCATGACCTTGCCCTGCCCGGGCACGGCAACGAGCAGGTCGCCGGCACCGGTGAATCGCAACAGGCGGGCTCCGGGGATGTCCGGCGCATAGACGCCCAGCGAGAAACCCGGGGGCGTCTTGATACGCGAACCCAGCAGCGACGCGTCGAGCTTGCCTTCACCGGTCGTAAAGTTGATGGCGCCCATCGTCATGCGTGCATAGATGTACAAGCCTGCGATGACGACGGCGGCAAACGCCGCAAGATAGCCTGCAATGCGAACGATTTTTCTCAACTTCTGTCATCCTGCTCGTTGTGTGCCTCGATGCTACTTGAGCCCCGACAGGCGCACAACCCGTTGATTTTGTGGGGTCAATCGTTGATGCGATCGAGGATGCTCTTCGCGGTGAACTGGTCGAACTTGACCCGGTACTTGAGGAAGATACCTTCTGCCGTGTATTCGCTGGCGCGGAAGTCCGCATCATCGAAGCCCCGGAAATTGTAGCCGAGCGACATCCACACATTCTTCGCCATGTTGTAGCCGATCGAGACGCCGTATGACGAGTCCGAAACATCCGCACCGTGCGATGTCAGGTAGCTCCCTTGCATGCCGACATCCCACCGCGAGCCCATGTCGTGACGAATCTCCATTCCGTAGAGATCCGTAAAGCCCCGATACTGGTCGGAATCGAAGTTGTCGACAACGTACTTCGCGCCATATTGCAGCGCCAGCTGCGTGTCTTCGCGTAACAGGTAGTTCGCGTTCAGGTTGTTCACGATCTTTTGCGTGAGGACATCGTAACCCGCCGACTGCGACGCACTACGAGAGAGATCGAGCCGGTTCAGCACGGTCCATCGACTGTCCAGGGGCCGGTACGAGTACCCGAACCTGATATCGGTCGTCGCACGGCTCGCGTCGTCGCCATCGGACTTCTGGTAATCCACGCTGGCGAGCAGTTGCTGGCCCTCGTCGAGGTCATGGATGACATCAGAAAGCAGGTTGACCTTGTTCTCCGAGTCTGCGGTCCGATATTCAACACGCGTCGACCAGTCCCACGCATCGTGGCGGAACCTCGAACCGAACGTGACGGAGGTGAAGTCATCGTTGCCGGGGCTCGAATAAACCGCTCGTACCGTCAGCGGCGGCGCATCCCGTTTGCGCAGTGTCTGCGAGCGATCGACGCCGAAGTCGAAACGCCACTTGTCGTTGAATTCCCACCGCTGCTTGAGTCCGGTGACTGCCGCCAGTCTCTCGGCGCTGTCCTGTCCTGCCTGCTGTTCGACGCTTGTGGACAGCTCTGCGCCGTCCCAAAGCCGAGACACCATGCCGATACGCGTACCTTGCGTGTCTGCATCCTCTCCCCACGTGAATTCCTGTTCGGCCTTGAGCGTGACGTTCTCGGACAGCCTGTAGTCGAGTCCGACGCGCAGGCGCTTCGGGAAATTGACGGCACTGTTGCCGCCGACGGGGGTATCGGCATTCGCGTTGAGCGCGAGCCTGCCGTCCAGCATCTTGTAAGTCCCGCCGGCGAGGAGCTGGCTGGAAACCTGCGATTCGCCGCCAGTCTCGCTGCTTGCCCGACGTAAACCGGCAGTCGCATTGTAGCGATCGCCGCTCAGTTCGACCGAACTCGACACGACGTCCTCGTTCGCCCCGGATCCGAGGTTGGTCTGGCGATAGGCCTCACTTCGCACCTCAACGTGCTCGCTCACGTCATACTTGCCTTCAACGCCGACCTTGCGGGTCCCCGACTCACTGGCGTTCTGCTGCCCGAGGCCGAAACTGTCTTCCTGCTCGCGCGCATAGGCGCGCGCATCGATCTTGCCCTTCCTGTGAACAATCTCGGCGAGCCACGCGAAGCCCTTCACGTCATCCGTGTCGGTCTCGTTGCGCGTCGTGGCGATCTCGGCACGGATCTTCGTCGCGTCGCCAATTTCCTGCGAGTAATCGAGTCCGGCGAGGTTGGCCGTGCGGTTCATCACACCCTCACGGATGAGCGTCGCACCGAACTCCATGCCCTCGATCGGCCGATAGGCAAATCTTCCGCCGGCATTGATGCGGTTCTTGCCGTCTCCCTTCACCTCGTAGTCGACCACGATAAACACAGGGTTGAACGCAGTGTCCTGACTGTAAATCGGTTCCTTGAAGAAGATCGTGCCGCGATCGTAGTCAATGTCGTAATCGAGGTGGCGCTGCATGGAACGTCGATCCACGATCTCCTCGGAGTGGAAACGATCACGGGTCTCGATGTGGATCTCTTCGCTGTTCGTGAGAATGCCGCGGGACGACAGCCGGTAGAGCCCGGACGTACCATCCCCGCGAATTTCATCCTTGACGAATGCCTGGTCCGCGCTGGAGACGAACGCATTGACCCCGAACTTCTCGTTTTCGAACTCTGTCTTGAGACCGGTCAGTGTCCGCGAATAGTTTGACAGTTCTGTCACCGACAGCCCTGTCGAGAAATCGCCGAACAGTGCATAAAACTGGTTTCGCTCCAGCTTCAGGTACAACTTCTCGCGACTTGCCGCATCGTACTGGGTCGTCGTCTTGTCACCATAAACGGTGTAATAGGTGTCAGGGTCAATGACGCGTCCCAGTTCGTCCTTCGATTTTTTTGAGGTGTCGTACGCCATTGTCAGGATGTAATCGCCCTTGACCTGCCCCTTGGCATAGAAAGCGGTCTTGCCACCGGCTTCAAACGTCTCCGAAAGACCCGCATCATCGAGGGACCGCACGTTACCCGCGAGATCCCGCCACGCCACTGTGCCTTCCGCCAGGCCGACCATGATCCAGTCACGCTGCTCCGGCGCGACGAAGATTTCCACTTCCCGCTCGAACTCCTCGTACTTGAGCTTCGCGTGGTAGACGCCCGAGTGGCTCACGGGGTTGAACTTGAGGATGCCTTCGCCATCCACTTCGACGTAGTCGTGATCTTCCACGCGCGACAGCTCGGACAGGCCCAGTTCCCTGTCAAATCGCGACAGGCTGCTGCTCTCGAGTATCAGCTTGTGAGGTACGTTGATGCGCTCACCGTCCTTGTCGAGAAGTGCGAGCCTGACCCGGACAGGTGTGGTGCCGTCCGCGACGTTGCCGGTCGTGTCCAGCACCTTGACGTCGTAGAGCTCACCCACGCGTACAATCTTTGCCGTCTCCTCATACCGCACGTTGCCGAATGGGTCGGTGCCCTTGAAGGTCAGCGTGTGCGTGCCCGGTGCGCCAAAGTCGACGCCGACGTAGCTGTAGAGCGTCTTGCCGGTCTGGGTATCTTCGAGCTTGAATCCGATCCGGTCAGCCGTTATCGGCTTGCCATCGAGAATCAGTTCCGGCCGGAGCCGCGAGTCGAGGTCCGCCTTCACCGCTGAGATAGCGCGTGAAAGGCGCGAGCCGTCGTGAATGTTGATCAGCCCCTGCACGTTCGGGTCACGTACCGCGAGCTGATCGCCGCCTGCGGGTACATCAATGTCCCAGCTTCCGGTCGCCCTGGCTTCGACGACGGTCGATACCTTGGTCATCGATCCCGACAGTTGGCGAAGCGGCAACCGATTCTGCGGCGTCTTGCCTTTGGGCGAACCGGCGGACGAGAACGACAACCTGGCGACGCTGTCCTGTTCGAAGAGTTCCGGCGCCATTTGACGCGGCGAGGCGGGATGCACATTTGCCTTGAGCAGGAACTCGACCCGGCGGTTCAGCGTGCGCCCCTCACTCGTATCGTTGGACGCGACAGGATACTTGTCCCAGGCACCCACAACATTGATCCGGGGAATGTCGACCCTGTCTGCAATGTACCGGGTAACGGCCAGCGCACGGGAGTAGGACAACTCGCCGTTGTTCCGGTACTCGTCACGATGCCAGGGCGCGATCGGCACGTTGTCGGTGTGACCGACGATCGTAATCTCATCCCAATCGCCCTCGCGCCAGATTGCGATCAGCCTGTCGAGATCGCGTTTGTCTTCGGCCTTCAGCGTCGCGCTGCGGGTGTCGAAGCGCGGTCGCATCACGAACAACCTGTTTTCCGTCTCCGCTTCGCCACCGTTTGTTTTCTTCCCCGGTACGGGCTGTATCCGGAACCGGAGTTCCTTCTTGCGCGGGATCTCACCCATTGGCCAGACACTGCCTACCACCGATTGTGACGGCGAGACAGGGGAGCCATCGACCACGCCGCTACCCGGAACGATCTGCCAACCAGTCGGGATGCTGTAGATCACCTGTCCCTCGCGCACCGACACGTCGCCATCGTTCGCGGCGAGAACTGACACCCACACACCCTCCTTGTCGAGACTCACCGTTTGCGTCAGCTTCACGGTTGATACCGGATCGGGTTTCTGTGCGATCCGGAAGTCCGCGCGCCACAGGGTTCCGCCCGCGACGTCCACAAACTGGGAATGAGGCGAGCCCGCGAACCGTGTGTTGGCATTGCATGCACTCGCCTCGTATCGATCCGGCAGTGAATCGAGATCAAGCTGCACAACGTGCGTGCCCGGTTCGATACCTTCCATGTGCCACGCCCCGTTCTCGTCCGTCACAACGAAGCTGCCGTCTTCAAGGAACAGGCGAACTCCGCGCAGGCCCTGAGCCGGTTCACCCGGTTGGTCATCGCAGTTGCCCAGCGTCACACGTCCCATGAGGATCGCTTTGTCACGGAAGAGATCGTCAGTCACCATCACGCGCGCGCTCGCAACGTTGCTGCTTGCCACCAGGTCGCCCGTTACCGTTGCGGAGTTGATCGCAGCCTGCTTCGGCGTCCCGACCGTGATCTCTGTGACATAACTGATGCTGACTGCATCCGGGGACTGTAACGGCAAATCGATAGTCAAAGTCCGGCCGTCCGCCGCAATCGCCGGGTCCCCTGCCCGGCCGCCATCGATCCTGAGAGAGCCCTTGCGGTAGCGAAAACCCGTCGGCAGCGTATCGACGACACGGCTTCCCGCCGGAATGGTGCCGGCCCGATTTCTCACGTCGAGTTTGTATTGCACGAAATCCCCGATAGCGGCCACATCCTTGCTTGCCGACTTCGTCAGGAACATTTCCGCGGAAGGCACGTCGACCGGAATGTCGATGTTGAGCGCCGGGCCGACCGGTACCTCGAACGCCTCGCCATGTGAACCAGGCACGACCTGGTATGGGGCGCCGGGCAGGCTTGCGATCGTCGACACATCGACGGTCGAAGGGAAGATATAACCCGCGGGCACGTTGTCCAGCACCAGCCGGTAGTGTCCGGGCGCCACAAACGGAAAGCGATATTCGCCCGGCGGGAAATCGTATTGCATGCCCGCGGCGTCGCTCGCCCTGTCACCCGTCACGATCGTGCTCGGATAGGCCGCGAACTGCGGTCCGTCACCGAACACCTGCGCGGGCTGCCCGGTCGATGCGTCGACCAACGTGACGGAAACACCATCGATCGGCGTCCCGTCATGTGTACTGAACAGGACGCCGAACGGGTCGACGAGTACGAACGACTCGGAAACGTCGGTGTTGTCGAAAGCGTCGGTATAGGTGGTCTGGATCGACTCGTTCTTGACGACACCCAGCGAACAGCTGCCCACTTCTGTGTCGCCTTCAACAGACTGCACGTAGCCGACGAACTGGCCACTGTCAGGTTCTGTCTCGGTCAGTTCGAGGTACTCGCGATCCCCGCTATCGGGCACGTCGAGCTGAACCGATATCCGCTCGCGTACGTTCGGGTCCTCGTTCTGGTCGTTGTCCGTGACACGAATGAAGATCGGTTGGCCCGCCTTGATTGCGGTCGTCGCCACGAGATTGACGATACCGGGCACAGGTACCGGAACATCCTTCAGTTCGACAACGCTGCGCTCCTGTCCGGCAACGCACGAGGTCTGCTGCACGTTGACGGGTTCACCCACCCCGGCAACACCGCTGTACTGGAGAATCTCGATGCTGGACGAGGTCGGTGACACGTCCCTCGGCATCACCCTGACGGGGATATCGATTCGCGGCATGGCGCCCTGGGCGACATGAAACGGCAACGACCGCGAAGCGTCGCCCAGCACGTAGCGGCCGCTTGAGGTTACAGTGAGCGCATTCGACGAAGACGGCGTGAGCGCTTGCAGTTCACCATCAGTCAACGCGGAGTTGTGAAATCCGCGGGTGTTGAATATCTGGATCTTGTAGTTGCCCGCCGGCACCGCGGGAAACCGGTACTCGCCGGGCCCGAGGTTATACAAATTGCCGGACTGGTCACGAACCGCCTCGCCACTTTTGACAACCGCGGGATAGCGCGCAAAATCCGGTCCGTCACCGTATGCAAGCGCCGGTTTGCCGGTGGCCATATCGACCAGCGTCAGGATCACGCCGTCGAGTGGCTCGCCGGTCACGTCGTCGAAGACAAGGCTGACCGGACCGATGCCGATTTCTCCGGTACTCACATCAGTGCTATCGTTAGGATCAGTGTAGCTTGCCTGCACGTCGCCCTGGCTGCGTACCGAAAGCAAACAATCTTCGAGTGCGCTCGCGTCAGGCGTCGTATGAAGATAGCCCTCGAACCGGCCCGTGTTCTCGGCGGTTTCCGTCAGCGTCACGGTATCCTGGTCCGATGTCGAGGCAGACGAAACAATCGCCGTGACCGTCTCCCTGACGAGTGGGTTGAGATTCTGGTCTTCATCGATAACGGTAACGAGTATCACGTCACCGACTGCATAGGCCTCCGCTGTGCCCACAGCCAGCGAGCCTGGTAGCGCCGGCACAGAGTAGGTACTCGAGGAGGCCGTATCAATACTGCAGGCAGGTGTGGAGAAGACGGTGGAAGTGCCCGCGGGATCCGGCGAGGACAGCGTGAGCTGCGACGGCGTCGGGTTCGACACGGTATGGTCCGGGTTGGTGGTGATGGTGACCGCCACCGATGTTGAGAGTCCGCCTGTGTCGCTCGCCGTAACGTTAATCGGGACATCAACGTTTTCACCCAGCGACACTCCCGGCGCCAGCGCAAGAAAGTTGCCACTGTCGATCACGAACCTTGCGTCGGATACGCTGAACGAGATCACATCACCGTCGTCGACATCCGATGCGGACAGGCTACCGATGCGAGAACCTGCACTGCCGCTTGCCACGTAGTTGTTTGAAAGCGAGAGGGCAAACGGCGCCTCGTTGACATCACGGACGGCGATCACGAAGACTTGGGTCAACGACAGGCCATCCGCATCCGTGGCGCGAATCGCAACCGGGACTGAGTTTTCCTGCTCGAAGTCGATTGCGACGCCGGCGGCGAGGCGAAGCGAGGTGCCGACAACGATAAAACGGGGATCGGACACAACCGATAGCGCGTGACCCGACGCCTGGTCCGGGTCCACGACACTAAGCGTCGCAATCGTTGCGCCCGGCGCATTCTCGAACACGTACTGGCCGGAACAACCCGGCTCGGTCGCGCAGCTATACACAATCGAAGTCGGTGGCTGCGGGACGGGAGGAGGCGGCGCGGCCTCAACCGTGACATCGACAGAGGATTCGAGCGGCGTTGCTGCCCCTGCATAATTGAGGAACGCGCGGTTGGTCAGGACATCCCCGGCCGGCGCCGCGAATGCAGAACTCGAATGCAGGCCGGCGAAAAAACAAAGGGCCATGGCGAGAAATCCCGCCATGGCCCCGAATCCTGGTCCGGCACCGGACATTCCGGCGAAACGGCGCGAGGACAGTTTGTCCCTGGTTACGCTGAACCTGCCATATTCATCCGTCGTGCCCATCCACCATTGCTAACCTTACGGTTCCTAGTCGACCTGGACCTGATAGGTCACATAGACGTTCGTCGTCGTACCCACAGCGCCGGTTCCTTCGGTGCCAACGGTTCGAGCACCGTTGTCATCGACCAGAAGGCCGCCGTCATCGGCACCCGCGTCCAGCGGGAACACCGGGGCGACGGCTTCGTCATCGACCGCGATGGCGTTGAGCGTCGTGGAGTTCGAGACGTAACTCGTGAAGTCCGGCAAGACGTCCGTGACGACAGCCGTTGTAATCGACGCGGTACTCGTGGTGACCACCAGCAGGTACTCGAGCGTTTCACCCGGCGCGGCGGTCACGCCGGCATCGTAGTAAGTGTGCGAGCCGCTGCCGTTGTCATAGCTCGTCGTGTTCG
Source organism: Pseudomonadales bacterium (assembly GCA_020443245.1). Lineage (GTDB taxonomy): Bacteria > Pseudomonadota > Gammaproteobacteria > Pseudomonadales > Azotimanducaceae > JANQJA01. The sequence continues at coordinate 423 of JAGRIN010000062.1, read as the reverse complement.
CGCCAAGGCATCCGGGCGTCGTACACGCGCCGGAGGTCTCACGAACGTATTTCTTGATATCGATGGCCACGATATTGACGTCGACGTCGAACGTAAAGACAGGATTGGGCGCGGTATCGGATGTGACTGTCGTGCGCAGATCCAGGCGGAAGGTCGAACCGGTATCGCGTACACCCACGTCTGAAACGTTGGTCGTGAACGATTTGTATTCATAAATGCCGTCGCCGACCGACACGCCAGCCGCGAGCCCGGAGGTCAGGTTGATCGTCGAGGTACCGGTTGGGTTCGCCACCATGGTGTCGACAGTGTAAGCGGTGCCACCGATGATGATCGTATCGCCAGCCGCAATGCCGTTCACCGGCGTGTTGCCGCCCGAGCCCGTGCCGTCCGACGGAATATCGATCGACGTCGCACCGGCGAAAT
>JAGRIN010000061.1 GCA_020443245.1 Pseudomonadales bacterium | reverse complement strand
ATAACCGGGATAGGACACAACCTGTCCACCAACTTCAAACTCGCCCTGCGTGAGCGACTCCCTTGTATACATCTCCCGAAGCGAGCCCCAGAGGATGTCCGCAACTTCATAGTTGGGCGTGAGCACAGGTGGCTCTTGCTCCAGGATATAGACATACGGCTGGACTACCATATCGATGTTGCGCCCCCGTGGGTTCGCACGGACTGGGTCGATCGGCCCGAGATATCTCGCGTGCGTTGCGAGAGCCAGTCCAATCTCTTCGAGCGTCTCCCGTTCCGCGGTCGCGCGAAGCGATTCGTCACCCGGGTCACGGTGTCCGCCGGGGAACGCCATGTGGCCCGACCACGGGTCACCTTCCTTCGTCGCGCGGAGAATGAACAGCGCCTCCGTGTCGTTCTCGCAGGGACGCAGGATCGTTGCGACCGCTGCCTGTCGCGTTTGGCTGTCTGCACGAGGCGGTTCCACGTCGTAGCCCTGGATCCTCGATGCAATCGTATCGATGTGAAGCGGTGACAATCCGGGACCTGCTAAGCCGTAGGGTGATCGATTTGCGCGAAGACGATGCCCTTGTCTTCGATCGGCTCGAGCGGCTCGGTGATGTTCGGGCACACCTCGATGCCAAAGGTTTGGGTGTTGCCGCGAAATCGCGCCCATCTACACCCGTTGGCGATCACTCTCAGGATGTCCTGGTTGTGGTAGACGGGATAGGTCTCGTGGCCCGGCCGAAAATAAAATATCCGTCCACGCCCCCGATGCCAGACACAGCCGCTTCGGAAGACTTCTCCTCCCTCAAACCAACTGATGAATAACAACTCATCCGGTTCCGGTATGTCGAACTGCTCTCCATACATCTCCGCGTTCGGCAACTCGATGTAGCGGCCAAGACCTGCGGTGATTTCGTGGTTCGGATTGACGACCCAAAGACGTTCTCGTTCGGCCGCCTCGCGCCAGCATAGTCCGCAACTCGTACCCATCATCCGTCGGAAAATCTTCGACAGGTGGCCCGAGTGAAGAACGATGAGCCCCATCCCGTTCAGGATGCGGCTCTGTACACGGTCCACGACGGCATCGGACACCTTGTGGTGCGCAACGTGTCCCCACCAGATGAGCACGTCCGTGTCAGCAAGGACCTCGTCGGTGAGCCCATGCTCCGGCATGTCCAGCGTTGCGTATCGCACGGCAAACCCGTCACCGGAAAGGTATTGGCCGATTGCGCCGTGGATGCCGTCCGGATAGAGGCGACGCACGTCTTCATTCTTCTGCTCGTGAACGAACTCGTTGTAGACAGTCACTCTGCAGGGTGTCGCGTCCATCGTGGCATCCGGTTTCCTTTGATGGGTTTCCATAGTATGTTGGCGCGGCTTCATTCACAAACGGGGGTTTCTTGTCATGGCATCCCGCGTCCTGCTCGTCCTTGCGCTCGCACTCGCCATGGCGGGTTGTGCAGTCAATCCGGTAACCGGCAAACACGAACTTTCGCTTATTCCCGTAAGCCAGCAGATTGCCATGGGTGAAGAGCAGTATGTTCCCTCGCAGCAGTCACAGGGCGGCGTCTACTCGGTGGACAAGGAACTCACGAGCTACGTCAGCGAGGTGGGCCAGCGATTGGCGGCTGTCAGCGACACCCGGCTGCCTTACGAATTCGTCGTGTTGAACAACTCGGTGCCGAACGCGTGGGCCTTGCCGGGAGGCAAGATTGCAGTGAACCGCGGCCTCCTCACCGCCCTCGACAACGAGGCCGAACTCGCTGCCGTCCTGGGACACGAGGTCGTCCACGCCGCCGCCGGGCACAGTGCCGCGGCGATGCAACGCGGCATGTTGCTCCAGGGGGTCATGATCGCGACCACGCTGGCATCCTCGGACTCGGAGTATGGAAATTACATCGTCGGCGGCGCGCAACTGGGCGCGCAACTCGTCACTCAGAAGTATTCCCGATCGGCCGAACTCGAAGCGGACCTGTACGGCACTCGCTATATGAAGCGCGCGGGATACAACCCGGAAGCAGCCGTCACACTGCAGCAGACCTTCGTTCGCCTGTTCGAGGGCCAGAAGACGAGCTGGATAGACGGCCTTTTCGCAAGCCATCCACCCTCCCAGGAACGCGTTGATGCCAACGAGAAGACTGCCGAGGCACTGGGCAAGACCGGCGAACTCGGCACCGAGCGCTGGAACGAAAAAATGTCCTACCTGCGATCCAGGCAGGACGCCTACCTCGCCTTCGACGACGCCGGCCAACTCGCGTCAAAAAAGGACTATGCGGGCGCCCTGGCGAAGATTGACAACGCAATCAAGATCGAACCCAAAGAACCGCGCTTCTACGGGTTGAAGGGAGACATCCTGCTCGAACAGAAGAAGTACCTGCCGGCCAGCGAAGAATTCGACAAGGCGCTGAATCGCGATCCCGGCTACTACGAATACTATCTCGGTCGGGGCCTGGCCTATTCGCGACTGGGCAAGACCGATCGCGCCCGATCCGACCTGGAACGCAGCAACCAGCTCCTGCCGACGGCCATCGCCAACAATGAACTCGGGCAAATGATGGTTGCCGCCGGCAACACCAACGAGGCGAAGGGATACTTCGAAACGGCCATGGCGGCATCAGGCCCGATCGGCCAGCAAGCTGCAAACAGTTACGTCAGGCTCGACCTTCCTGACCACCCTGACAAGTACATCGAGGCGAAGGCCGGTCTCACGGCGGACGGTGAGCTCGTTGCCGCGATTCACAACCTGGCAGGCATCGACGTCTCGGATATTGCGGTCACCTTCATCGTCACAGCAGCGGGACAGGATGCGACCAGAACTGTCAGTATCGACAGAATAGGAGCAGGGCAACAAGGCACCATCTCCTCCGGGATGCGTTTCAGCGACGCAGACAACGTGACGGCCGTATCCGCCCGCGTCGTCGCGGCGAGGGCACCGAACTAGTCGCCGATCTTTTCGACGTTGTCCGAAGGATTCCGGTCGATCATTTTATTCAGCGGATCGATCCCGACCGATACAGGCTTTTTGTCGACTATCACGGAGAACGTCTGCGCAGCGCCTTTGATCTCACGCTTCTCGAGATACAGGACCTCCGGCACTTTCGCCTCGCCCTGCTCGTCCCCGAGTACACCCACATCGATCCAGTCATCGATCGGGACCTCTGTTTCATGACCCTCGCCGTTTGCCTCATATTTTTTGGCCGTTACATCGAACGTCACTTTGTATTTGCCGTCCTGTAATGGCTCGACCCGGCTGTCCACGACACGCAGGTCAAACAGGACGATCTTTTCAAGCAGGTCAGTGATGAGGTTGTCGAACCTGGGGTCTGCTTCTTGCCTGATCATCCTGATCAGGTCCTTCGTGGTCGGATAGGGTGGACCCTTGAAACCGTACTCTTTGACGAACCGGGACAATGCCCTGTTCATCGCCGGCTCGCCGATATAGTCCTTGAGCGCGTACAGCACGACACTTCCCTTGCGGTAATGCACATACGGCTGGTCTTCAACGAGTTCCAACGGCAGCTCCTCGATCAGTTCGCCGCCGCGTCCGCGCAGGTAGCGGTCGAGCTCGAACTCGAGAAATCGCTTCATCTGGTCTTTGCCGTAGGCCTTCTCCATCACCATGAGCGCCGAATACTGGGCAAGCGATTCCACGATCATCGTCTGGCCCTGCACGTCCGCGCCCGCCACCTGGTGTCCCCACCACTGATGCGCGAGCTCGTGGGCGGTTACATAGTAGACGTAGTCGATCTCCTTCGGGTCACGCAGGTCGGCAACAAATCCGATGTCTTCCGAGAAGGGTATGGTGTTGGGAAACGACTGTGCGAACGTTCCCTGAAAGCCCGGGAATTCCAGGATTCGGAACTGACGATATTGATAGGGCGCAAAGTTCTCCGTGAAGTAATCCAAAGACTCCTTCGCGGAACGGATCATCGTATCGACGTTGTAATCGTGCAGGTAATAAACTTCGATGGCGACGTTGTGCCACTTGTCTCGCTTGACCTGATAGTCCGCCGAGATATAGGAGTAGAAGTTCCAGATGGGCGCGTCCATCTTGTAACGGAAGTAACGACGTCCGTCGGCGGTCCACTCGTCCTGCAGGTAACCTGGCGCCAGCGCAACCTGGCCTTCGTCCGTCGACACAACGGTTTCAAAGTCGACCCGCCGCTTCGCGCCAAACCCGACCCGCGCCCAGGCTGACTCGTCGTCGATCTTCGACATACGTTCAACCGGAGGCAGGCCGTGCTGCCGACGCTTGTTGTTGTCGATGAGTTCGCCGTCGCTGCGATAACCGATCATCGGGAACAGGTCTGTGTTGTTGAAGAAGGTTCCGTTGCGCGTCAGCTTGCGCGAGTGGCCGTTGTTAGCGAACCCGGGCGTACGCCATGCAACATCGAAGTCGATGGCACTTCTCGCGCCCGGCGCCAGCGGCGGGTCAAACTTGTATATGCGGAAGCCATGCGCCTCATCGAAGGTCCCGAGCGCGGCGCCCGCCACGTCGAGCGACGCGAAATCCAGATAGGGGTAGTGACTGATGTACAGGGTATCGAGCGGCTTGTCATTGTCGTTCACCAGTTCGTAGTGGCCCCTCGCAGCGGCTTCCTGCGTGCCGGGAAAGATGTCCACATCCGCGCGCACGCTGATGATCGAAGGCGCATCAGCATGCTGGTACTGCTTGTAGGCTTTTTCGTACTCCGCCTGGAGCTGTTCCTGTTCTTCACGCGTCTGGTAGGTGTTCAGGATGACCGTGTTGTAGTAGATGTACGCGCCGGTCAGGACCCAGAGTGTGGAGAACGCCCAGATCGACACGACAACCGGAGCCGTCATCCGCTGGCGCATCACTGCAATCCTGGCTGACCAGCTATCCTCCACGCCACGCGGCCATAAGAGGTGAATCACGATCAGCAGCAGGCATCCGAACAGCCCCAGGTAGAGTGTCTGCCACAAGTAGGGAACGAGGTTTTGCCCATAGCCGGTAAAGTCCGAATAGACAGGTGCCAGCTCCCGCAACCGGTACAGGAAATGCTCGAATCCCATCTGGGGTGCGGCGAGCGAGTAGATGAAGTACAGCACCATGACAAACATCGCGGCGTACTTGTTGCGCGTCAGGATGTAGGCAAAGACCGAGAACACCATCATGAAATACAGCGGGAACTGGAAGAAGAACAGCAGGCCCGAGAGATAGTGCCAAAGATCGATGTCATAAAAGGACTTGTAGAGCTGCACGCCGATCGCGGCAATCATCGCCGAGAGCAGCATCGAGATAATCACCACAGCGAGGCCGGTGAGCTTCGCCGCGATCATGACCCAGTTCGGAAACGGCATCGCGTCCATGATCTCGCTGACATGAACGTTGCGTTCCCGCACCATCAGTTCGCCGGAGTAGTAGATGAGCACAGCGAGCAGGGATAACGAGAAGGCACCGTTGATGATCTCGACCAGGATGTTGGTCGTCGGGTAGACCGGTGTCCCGAAGATGTTCCCGAGATTTGCGGCGGCGTTCGTGGTCACCATGATCAGCCCCAGGAGGAGCAGGATGACAAAGGGTACGCTCCGCACGATGTTGCGAACCTCGACGCGGGTCTGCGCAAAGAACTGCCACACTTGCGCCTGAAAGCCGAATTCCCTTGTAGCCGCCGGCAACCTGAACGTCGGCAACGCCGGCATCTCCACCAGGTCTTCAAGTACCTTCGATTTTTTGGTCCTTCGACGCGTTTCCACCGAGAACGGGTAAAGCGGGTATGCAATGGCCGCAAAAAACACGCCGACGAGAATCCAGAGGAGCCGGTTCCACAGCAGCGCGCCCTCGAGCAGCGGTACTTGCCCATTCTTTTCGAATACCGTCCAGTACCGAGTGACTTCCTCGAGCGCGGTCGCACCGAACGGGTCAAGGATACTCGTCAGGTGGACGGTGTCCTTCTCGGTGAACGTGTCGAGCAGGAACGACAGCATGAGCAGGACGATCATGCCGACGTAGGTCGCCATCATGCTTCGCGTTACGGTCGCAATGCAGAAGAACATGCATGAACACGCAAACAGGGAAGGCAGCGCGAGCGCCCAGGTACTGAACCAGTAGGCGCCGGGACTGAAGGCACCGATGCGCTCCTGGTCGACCCACGGCATGAACTCTCCGACGAGGACACCGGACATTCCCGCGAGATAGAGAGCGACAACAAAGACGAGCGCACCCGACAGGCGGCCATAGAGATAGTGGGACTTCTTCACGGGTGTGGAAAGAAACAGCTCCGCCACGTTCATGTCGTAATCCCGGATCACACCGCTGGCACAGAATGCGATCGCACCGAACAGCGAGATGAGCGAAAGGCTGGTCAGTGTCATCAGGATCGCGTATGGCGAATTGATGTTGACGTTTTCAAGCCCGCCGACGAGCTGGACGTTGGGCGTGGTGGTCGCAAGGAATGCGAGCAGGAAGAAAACGCCAGAGAGTACATAGAAAAGATACTGGCGAGAGTGGTAGCGAAGTTCGAACCTGAAGACATCAAAGAACATGATTAATTTCCCCGGCCTGTTGGCCCGGAGGCTCCTTAAATTGCGACAGGAATGCCGTGGTTTTGCAGTGTCGCGAAGTAGACATCCTCAAGGTCTGCCGGCGCCACCTCGAAGCCCTCTGGCTGCGCGTCCGACAGCACGTGGATTTCGGTTTCGCCTTCCGTCAGGTGGGAGAGGATCACGCGGTATTGTTCCTGGTATTCGCCGAGCGCACTGCGGTGAATCCGCTTTCGCCAGACGCTGCCGCGTATCCGGGCAATGACCTCGGAGGGTTTGCCCGAAAGCAGGATTTCACCTTTGCCCATAATCGCCATATTCGAGCAGAGGTCGCTGACGTCATCGACAATGTGGGTCGAGAGGATCACCACCACGTTCTCGCCGATTTCGGCCAACAGGTTGTGGAAGCGATTGCGTTCTGAGGGATCCAGCCCGGCCGTCGGCTCGTCCACGATGATGAGGCGGGGGTCGCCGATCAGGGCCTGGGCGATGCCAAATCGTTGCTTCATGCCCCCTGAGAACGTGTCGATGGCTTTCTTTCGCACATCGTAAAGGTTGGTCTGCATGAGCAAGGCATCGACGAGTTCCCGGCGCTCTCCCTTGTCGGTGACGCCTTTCAGCACCGCAAAGTGCTCGAGCATGTCGACCGGTGTCATCCTCGGGTAGACCCCGAATTCCTGAGGCAGATAGCCAAGGACTTTGCGCGCCGCATCCTTGTCACGAATCAGGTCGATTTCATCCAGGAACGCCGTGCCGTTGTCCGGCTCCTGCAGCGTAGCAAGGGTTCGCATGAGCGACGACTTGCCTGCCCCATTCGGACCGAGCAACCCGAACATGCCGTTCGGGATCTCGAGAAATACGTTGTTCAGTGCCCGAACACCATTCGCGTAGGTCTTGGACAGTTCACGGATCGTCAGCATCTGGCTTCCCTTGGTAAGGTTGTAACAGCATTGGCCCTTCGAAAGCCTGGATGCAGCAATCGGGCCAACAAGGCAAGTGGTTGATATTACTCGCCAAAACTGACGCGCCCGGTAGGACGCATCGTCATTTTCACCAAAAATCGATCGCCCGGACGACTCCCTTTATGCCAAACCGAGGCGCGTGAAATGCTCTTCGGGTGCAGAAACGGCGCGGAGCGCCTCTATGAGCATATCCTTCATCCGTGCTTCCAGCGGGTCGCCCAGCCGGTTCTCGGTCTCGCCCGGATCGTCCCTGACGACATAGAGATGGTGGTCGTCGATCTGCGGGTTCAATGACCAGAAGGGCAGCATGTCGCCCTCCTCGAAGGGTTGGCGGATGACAGGAATGTCGGAACCAGGCATAAAGTCGAGCCAGGCGCGCCGGTCAGGATTCGGCAATCGCAAGCCCGGCGCCATCGAGACCGGCATCGTGGACCAGCGGTTGGACCACATCGACAACGGAAAACCGTTGCCGACCGGCGCCCGCACATATTTGTTCACACCATCCTGTATCTGCACCCACTGACCGAACACGCCGCCGATGGCCCACTCGCGAACGGATGTCGCCTCGCCGTAGAGGAGCGGTAAGAGCGACTTGCCGTGCGTCTCGTGATCAGGCGTGACATCGAAGAGATCCTGCAGGGTCGCATTGATATCCACGTTCGTGCTGAGCGCATCGATCGTGCCGGCACTCACGCCCGGTGCCGCGATCATGAGCGGCGTGTGGCCCAGGGTTTCGTATTGCGGAACGCGCGGTTTGCCCCAGAGGTCCCGCTCACCAAGGTAGTGGCCGTGGTCAGTACAGACAATGAAGAGTGTGTCGTCCCACAGTGACTTCTCGTCCATGGCGTCCAGGATCTTTCCGAACCAGTGGTCGATCATGCTCAGTTTGGAACCGTAATTGGCCCGGACGTGCCGCCCCTCCCGCTCGGACAGCACGCCGTTCTTCACACCGTCAATGGCATACGGTGGCCAGATCATGAGGTCCTTGTCCCAATCCGGATCATACCGGTTGGCCCAGGGGGCTGGCGTGTCGAAGGGCTCATGGGGATCGAATTCATCGACAAACATCAGGAAGCTGTCGTGGTGCGCACCGCTCGTCCTGAGCCAATCTGCACTCTCCTTCATCGTACGCGGACCGGGAAAATCGAGTTCCTCGCGGAACCAGGTACGTGAGGCATCGTAGTGCGTTTTCTTCCCGGATATGGAGAATCGTGATCCGGCAGGCAGCGCCGGCGTACCGACCCAACTCGGATCCTCGCGCGTCTTCCAGGGGTCGGACTCGTGCCCGCGCAGGTATTCCCATCCCAGGAAGTCCGTGTGGTAATTCTCCCCGCCCGTTTCGAACAGGTGTGGATGATCGGAGAACAGCATCGTCGGAACCTCTTTGCGACGAAGCTGGTAGGTAATCGGCCTCTCCCAGAGTTCAATTGAACCCCACGGACGCCAGAGAAAGTCCATCGCGCCCACCAATATGTCATGCCGCGCCGGCATGCACGGAAGCGATCCCGTGTAGTGGTTCAAAAACCGTTTTGAGCGCGCTGCAAACCGGTCCAGGTTGGGCGTCTCGAACTCGGTTCCGCCGTAACTGCCGAGCATGTGGCGATTCAGGCTGTCGAGCAGGACAACAACCGCCCTCGTGGGTCTCTTCATGTGTTCTACCTCCGTCACGCAAGATCATCACACGCCGCACGGCCTTTCAAGCGAAACCTTGCCCCGGGAAAAAGGGCGCGCAGGGCAAACTTTTCTTCGGCTATCGACGACAATAGGCCTGAATGCAAGGGAGCCGGCATGTTTGCACGGAAAACGGACGATGAATTGATCGGGCGAGCGCTCGACGGATCCGAGCGCGCCTGGCTCACACTGGTTCGCCGTCATGAACAGCGGCTCTACAACTATGCCTTGCGCATGAGTGGCAACCCGGACGACGCGATGGACATATTGCAGGACGTGCTGATGTCGGTTTACCGAAACCTCGACTCCTTTCGTGGCGACAGCAAGTTCACGACCTGGTTGTTTCGCATCGCTTCATTCCGTTGCACGGACTATTTTCGCCGCCGCAACTGGCAGACCACCACGCTGGGAGACGATGAGGACGTGCCGGACGACTCGGGTCACCATGAGCCCGAATTCCTGCTCAGCCAGGTCGAAGACAACGAGGGCATTGTTCACCTGATGGGACTGTTGCCACCAGAACAGCGCCAGGTCGTCGAGCTCAAGTTCTTCCAGCACTTCACGTTCGACGAGATTGCCGGCCAACTCGGCATCTCGCCGAATACCGCAAAAACACGACTTTATACCGCACTGTCACGGATGCGGGCCAAGTCCGAATTGTCTCTCGCGAGTTAGGAGGGGACATGACCGAAAGTAACGATATGAATTGCGAGCAGGCGAAATCACTGCTCTTCGAACTCATCGACGGCAGTCTCTCGGCTGCGGACCGGGATGCGGTTCACCGCCACCTGGACGACTGCGCTGACTGCAGCGCCGCCCAGGCGGATGTCTGGCACATGCAGACGGTCGCGTCGCGCTGGAAAACGTCCCGGGTACCTCGATGGAACCGCCGGGGCGCTTTCTTCGAATCGCGGGGGTTTCCGCCACTGCTACAAATTGCCAGCGCCTGCGCGTCCGTCGTGGTGATGGTGCTGGTTCTCGCCCAGGTTCGGATTTCTACCGAAGATGGCTTTCAGGTCAGCTTCGGCGGAGATGTCGCATCGAGAGCCGACCTCGAAGCGCAACTACACGACTTGAGGCAGGAGCAATTAGCGCTCATCAACCAGAGCGCCGACCGGCTTACCAACCAGCAAGTCGCGAGTAACCAGCTCATGTTTCGCACGTTACTCGAGGCCAGCCGGCAGGAACGTCATGAGGACCTGCGCAACCTGGTCTCACTTGTCCAGGACACTCAGACGAAGCAGAACGAACGTACCGCAGAAAGCCTGCGGTACGTCCTCTCGAACCAGATCGAGGACAGAAGAAATATTCAACAACTCGGCCAGGCACTCAAGCTGGTGGCCAGCGATGGAGGTACGCTATGAATCGCACCCGAAAACTGATTTTCGCCACGACCGTATGCCTCGCTGCCGCTGCGGCGCACGCATCAGCCGACTACGACAAGATCAAGAAGGACGTCTCTGTGATGTCGCAGATCTTCCGCGGTGCATTCAAGGCCGACGACAAGCGAATGCGCGTCACGGTGGATGGAAGCTATCTTGCCGGGCAGGGCGCGGTATTCCAACTTGACGCCGGCCTGAGTCACACGATCGCCTTGCGCGTGCTCGGCGACGACGGTGACGAGGACCTCGGCAATTTTGAAGTCGAAGGGGGCGCGATTCCGGCAATTCCCGCCATTCCCGCGATACCACCGGACGTGCAGATCGACCTGGGTGACGGACCCGGCTTTTTCTGGACCGGGGACGACGGTGACAACTATTCGTTCTCCTTCAGCGGTGTCGGCGAAATCAGTCGCGAGACGCGCGAAGCGATTCGAGACGTTGCCAGGGATGCGCGTGACATCGAGCAGGAGATCAGTGAGAACCGCATTGAACTGATCCACGTCGAGGACGCTGATCGCCGAAAGGAAATCGAGCAGGATGTGGCGGATCTCAACAAGCGACTCGAAGAGATCAACGCGAAGCGCGAGAAGCTGGAAAAGCAGCTTGAGTCCCAACGCAAGGAACTGATTACACGTCGCGCCGAAATCAAGGAGAAGATGCAGACCGCGCGCAAGACGCAACTCGAGAAGATCGAGAACATCGTGATGGAATCGCTCTGCGACTATGGTTCCACGCTGAAGAACCTGCCCGAAAAGGAGCACGTTACCGTTGTGCTGAACCAGGCGTCCTCGGCCAACGAGCGCATGATCTACGTGCTGGACAAGAAAGCGGTGATGGAT
>JAGRIN010000060.1 GCA_020443245.1 Pseudomonadales bacterium | reverse complement strand
GCACCCGCCCGGTTCGTTGGGGGTATGCACACGTTGTCTGATGTCGTCTGGCAGGAGACGGCGCGCCTGGGTGTGAGCGCGGACGAGATCCTGTATGTCGCGGCGTCAGTCGAGACTGACTTTGAGGACGCCCGTTCGCTCGGCTGTTATCCTCTCGTGATCGACCGGGATGACACCTTCGATGAGAACACGCCAAACATCAATCGACTGGTCGAAATCGAACTACACATCTGACGTACCATGGCCCTTACAGATATCAAAAATTTCCGTGCGCTGGGCGACAGGATCGGGACATCCGGCATGCCGACACCGCAACAGGTCGTCGAGATTGCAGAGGAGGGCTACGCAATCGTGGTGAACCTGGCGTTGCCGAGCCATCCTGAAGCGGTTCGGGACGAAGGGGCGATCGTTGCGTTGCGAGGGCTTACCTATGTACATATCCCGGTCGAGTTCGACCGACCGCTACTCTCCGACTTCGAGACGTTTCGCGCGGTAATGAATGCACATCGCGACCGAAGAGTGTTCGTCCATTGCGCCCTGAACTATCGCGTTTCCGCCTTCATGTACCTGTATCGTCTTCTGGAGGAGGCCGTGCCGGCGGAACAGGCAAGGGGGGATCTCGAGGCGCTCTGGCATCCGGACGAGGTCTGGTCCGACTTCATCGAGGAAGTCCTCGAGGAAAACGGCTGGTTGTGATGAACCGTCGCCGGCTGTTGGAGAAGATCGTGCAGGGTTTTGCGGTGGCCGGGCTCGGTTTTGTCGCTTACCCCTTCGTCAAGGCGTTCCTGCCGTCGTTTGAAGAAGACCTTTCCCTGGAGGTTAGCGTCGACGATCTTGCACCCGGCGAGTCGAAACTCGTTCACTGGCTCGGACGCAACGTCGTCGTCAGGAGACGGACGAAAGAGATGCTGGCCGCCATCGCGTCGCCAACGCTGAACCTCAAAGATCCCGACTCCGGCGACTCAGACCAGCCGGACTTCGCGCGCAACGCCTGGCGCTCTCGCGATCCGGAGGTTTTCGTCGCCTTCGACAATTGCACTCACCTCGGCTGTGAGGTGATGACGGCCGATCGAGCGGGTGTCGGGTTCAAGTGCCCCTGCCATGCAAGCGATTACGACCACGCAGGTCGGGTCGTCGAAGGCGCTGCCGCACCGCTGAACCTGGTTGTCCCGAACTATCGTTTCGTATCGCGCAATACGCTCGTGTTGGAGGCTTCATGAGTGAAGAGAAGCCCCGGAGGCGTGAAGTCGCGCTGTTCGCGACTTGCCTTGTCGATCTGGTTCGGCCGGACATCGGGTTCGACGTGGCGCGTCTCGTCCTGGACGCCGGATTCAAGGTCGTTGTCCCGCCGCTACAGACTTGTTGCGGCCAACCCAACTACAACGGCGGGGATAAATCGGGGGCAATGGCGATGGCCCGCCGGAACATCGACCTGCTCATGCCGTACGAATACGTCGTCGTCCCCAGTGGCTCATGCGGTGGCATGATCGCGCATCATTACCCGGAACTGCTCTCCGGCGACACGGTGTATGCGGGCCGTGCCCGTCGCCTGGCTGAACGTGTCTACGAGCTGTCCCGGTTTCTTGTCGACGTTGCCGACTACCAGCCTTCCCGGCGCCTCGAGGGAACCGTTACCTACCATGACGCCTGCGCGGGCCTTCGGGAACTGGGCATCAAGTCGGGGCCGCGCACGCTTCTTGAGCGTGCCGGGGCACAGGTCGTCGAGTCAGGCCAGGCCGAAGCATGTTGCGGTTTCGGCGGTACGTTTTGCATCAAATACCCGGATATATCGAACGCGATGCTCGAGCGAAAGGTGGCTGACATCGAAGCGACAGGTGCCGCAACGGTCGTTGCCGGCGAGCTTGGTTGCCTGATGAACATAGAAGGAAAGCTACATCGAACCGGGCGACCGATCGCTGCCCGACATTTCGCGCAGTTGCTGGCACCGGAGCAGAAGTCCTGATGGATGTCGACAGCAGGAAGTTCATCGAATTGTCGGCGACCGCTGTCCGCAACGAGTCGCTGAAGACCTCTATGGGTTTGTTGGGCGCCGGCCTGTCGATGCGCCGTGCCCAGGCAAAAGCGGGGCTTGCGGAGTTCGATGCGTTGCGAGACGAGGCGCGTGACATCAAGAACGATGTGCTGGCAAATCTCGATGCATACCTGGAAGCATTCGAGGCGCAGGTGACCCGGCAAGGCGGCGTGGTCCACTGGGCGAGTACGGACGAGGAGGCGCGAGACGCGATACTGGCGATCTGCCGGGATGCCGATGCCCGGACCGTGACGAAGAGCAAGTCGATGGTCACCGAAGAAATCGAACTCGTTCCTCATCTCGAGGCACATGGCATCACCGCCGTCGAGACGGATCTCGGCGAGTACATCATCCAACTCCGGCGTGAACGACCCAGCCACATCATTGCGCCGGCGATTCACCTGAACAAGGATGAGGTCTCGGAGACGTTCTTCGAGCACCATCGCAAGCTCGGTTACAACGAGCGGCTGACCGAGCGCGCGGATCTCGTTGGCGAGGCGAGACATGTCCTCCGAGACAAGTTCCTCGGCGCCGATGTCGGTATCAGCGGCGCGAACTTCCTGATTGCAGAATCAGGAACGGTCGTGTTGGTCACCAACGAGGGCAATGCGGAACTCACGACGTCGCTCCCCAAGACGCACATCGTTGTGACCGGCATCGAGAAGGTTGTGCCGACATTTGAAGACGCGGCGACCTTTATACGCCTGCTGGGACGGTCGGCCGCCGGCATGGAAATCTCGCAGTACACGTCGTTCATTACCGGACCTGCGCGCGAAGGTGACGCGGACGGACCCCGGAACTTTCACGTGGTGCTGGTGGACAACGGCCGCAGCCGCATGATCGGCACGGAGTTCCAGGATATGTTGCGCTGCATTCGGTGCTCAGCGTGCCTGAATCACTGTCCGGTTTACCTCTCAGTTGGTGGTCACGCGTACGGTTCAGTTTACAACGGGCCGATGGGCGCAGTGTTGACGCCGGGTCTTTCCAGCATCGGGGACGCCGGTCACTTGCCGAACGCTTCGACCTTCTGCGGAAAATGCGAAGAGGTCTGTCCCGTACGCATTCCATTGCCGCGAATGATGCGTGCCTGGCGCAATCGCGAGAGTGAAGCGAAGCTGAACCCTGTGGGCATGCGTTGGGGGCTTCGCGGCTGGCAATGGCTTGCGACGCACCCGCGGCTTTATCGCCTTGCGACTCGTTTGGGCATAGGCGTATTGCGGCGCATCGCCCGCGGCGATTCTTCGTATCTTTCGCACATGCCGCTCGCCGCCGGTAACTGGACCCGGGACCGGGACTTCCCGACACCGTCGCCGACGTCGTTCGTTGCCCAGTGGGAGGACAAGCTATGAGCAGGGAACGCGTGTTGACCGACATTCGATCCCGGCTTGCCGGAGACACGAAGGCTCGCCACGATGCTGCCGTCGCCCGGATTGGCGCGCGCCGCCGCAATACTGTGCCGGAACGCGCGAGCCGTGCCGCCGAAGCGCGGGTCGCGCAGTTCGAGGAGATGCTGGCGCGCGTGAAGGGAACGACGGCGCGTCTTGCACGGTTGTCGGACGTTCCAGCCGCAGTCCAGCAATATCTTGGTGAGGGGGCCCGGGTTTGCGTGGATGCCGAGATCGATGCGCTGGCGTTACCGTGGCAGGACACACGCCTCACGCACGTGCCATGGGCGCCCAAAACAGGCTTCGACTGTATCGTCAGTGGGTGTGTGGCCGGCGCTGCAGAAACCGGAACGATCGCTATCTCGTCAGGGATCGATGCGCCGCTGTCGCGCGCTTTCCTGGGCGAGTCTCACATCGTGGTACTACCCTCGGCCCGCCTGTTCGGCGGGTACGAGGATATCTTCGACCTTGTCAGGCAAGGCGATTTGCCGCGCCATTTGACGTTCGTTAGTGGGCCGTCCTGTACCGGTGATATCGAGATGATCATGGAGTACGGTGCTCACGGACCGAGGGCACTGCATGTGCTGATCATCGACTCGTGAACAAATCACGCGGTATCGGGAACAACCAGGTAACGGGAACCTGGAGGAGAACAGGATGACGAGAATCACAATCGCCACATGTTTGCTGGTTTTTTCGATCGGTGCTGTCGCCCAGGACACACCGCCACCACCGTGTACCGGTGCCGATTACCGTGCCTTCGACTTCTGGCTGGGCGCCTGGTATGTGTACGATGATGCAGGCGAATTCCAGGGCACGAACCGCGTGGAGCCACTCATGGGCAAGTGCGGCCTGCAGGAGAACTGGGAAGGCGCAGGCGGTAACCAGGGCACCAGCTTCAACTATTACAGCCGCGGCTCGAAATCGTGGCACCAGACCTGGGTCGACAGCGGCGGCGGGTCGCTCTTGCTCGAGGGCGGCCTCGTCGGCAAGAGCATGCAACTCTCAGGCACGCGCAACGGTCGTGACGGAAAGCCGATCATGGATCGAATTACCTGGACTCCGCTCGACGACGGCCGGGTGCGTCAGTACTGGGAGGTCTCCCGGGACAGCGGCGACACGTGGGCGCCAGTGTTCGACGGCTACTACCAGCACGATAAAATGCCCGAGAAGATGCACCAGAAGATGAAGGACGAGTGAAGCACCTGCTCATCGTTTACCACAGCAAGAATGGCAGCACGAGCCGCATGGCTGAAGCGGTCTATCGCGGCGCCACGCACCCCGATATCGAAGTGAAGGTCAGCGTCCGGCCGGCACTCCAGGCGGGCGTGGACGACCTGCTCTCGTGTGATGCCATCATCCTGGGTACGCCGGAAAACCTCGGTTACATGTCAGGTGGCATGAAAGATTTTCTCGACCGTACGTTCTACCCCGCAGAAGGCAAGATAGAAGGGCTGCCTTATGCGGTATTCATCAGTGCGGGCAACGATGGGCAGGGCGCGCTCACCAGCCTGCGTCGGGTCGTCAGGGGCTACCCGATGAAGGAGGCGTGCGAACCGGTGATCGTAAAGGGTGAGCTGGACAGCACTGGACTCGAGGCGTGCGAGAACCTCGGCCTGTACATGGCAGCCGGGGTCGAAAGCGGCATATTCTGAGCGGTACCGCCGGGCTCAGTTTGCGCCCGGGTCCGGCGCCAGTTCACCCGCATCGAGGCGTGTGAAGTAGTTTCGGGCAGCCGCCATGACACGCGGCGCGAGCAACACGGCCGAGGTTGTCGTTGGAATCGCCATCATCGCAAAGGCGCCGTCGATCAGCCCGACCATCGCGTCGAGCGACAGCACCGACGCCACCACCATCATCACCACGATCACGTAGTTGTACAGGTGCTGCCTTTCTGCACCGATCAAAAAGCCGAGGCACTTGCTGCCGTAGTAGGAGTAGCTGAAGATCGTGCTGACGCTGAAAAATACGATGCAGGTCACCAGAATGTAGATGCCGACTGACGGAATCGTGGCGTCGAATGCCTCGGCCGTCATGGTCACACCGTCTGCGTCCGGATTCTGCCAGACGCCTGAGATGAGAATGATCAGGGCCGTCGCGGTGCAAATAACGAGCGTATCGATTACGGGACCCATCATGGCCACCAGCCCCTCACGCACCGGTTCCCGCGTTCGCGCCGCGCCGTGTGCCATGGCTTCCGTGCCGATACCCGCTTCGTTGGAGAAAACGCCGCGCCGCACGCCGGTCGCAATAACAGTGCCCAGTGCGCCACCGGCAACCGCCATGCCGCTGAACGCGTCGCTGAAAATGAGGCCGAAACAGCGCGGGACCTCCTCGAGGTTCATCGCCAGGATGACGATCGCTGTCCCGACATAGAGGACCGCCATCGTCGGAACGAGTTTCGAGGCGACTGAAGCAATGCGGGGCAGCCCACCGAAGATCACGATGCCCGATATGCCGGCCAGGATCACGCCGGCGACCACGTTGAATGCAAACGACTGATCCTCGGTAATCCAGCCTTGCCGGAGGAACACGACCTCGCGAAGCGTCTGGACGAGCTGGTTGGTCTGGAACAGCGGCAGGCAGCCAATGACGCCGGCGACACAGAAGAACACCGCCAGCGGTCGCCATTTCGGTCCGAGCCCCTCGACGATCACGTACATCGGGCCGCCCTGTATGTGACCCGCTGTATCCTGGCCCCGGTACATGACTGCCAGGCTACAGGTAAAAAACTTGGTCGCGATTCCGACCACGGCGGTCGCCCACATCCAGAACATGGCGCCCGGTCCACCGACGCCGATGGCGACCGCGACGCCGGCGATATTGCCCATGCCGATCGTGCCGGCCAGCGCGCTGGACAGTGCCTGGAAATGGCTGATGTCGCCGGGCGCGGCATCGCTGTCGTACTTGCCGCGCAAGAGCTGGATGCTGTGCGGCAGGTATCGGAAGGGCAGCATCCTGGACAGGAAGACGAAGTAGAGTCCGCTACCCAGGATGAGAATAACGAGCCAGGGTCCCCACGCCACATCGCCAAACGTGATGAGCAACTGCTCGACTCGGTGCATCAATTGATCCCAGGGTGAAGGCGGCTACGATGGTTCGCGGATGTTAGCACAACCAATATATTGTATATCCATACAGTAGTGCTAACATGGCCGCATGGACGAAACAGACACATCGGCTGCCGGTGAGGCGCCCCGGAACGAGCGCACCGCACACCCCACCGCAAACCCCACCGCAAAGAAAGGGCGCGGTGCCTTGTCCAATCCTGCAAACCGGTTCGTATCGACGCGCGTCGAGCCCGCTTCCGATGGCTGGTGGCAGGATGACGCACCGCGTTCGATCGTTACCGAAGTCATCGAAGAGAAAGTCAGGACCATCATCTCCACCAACCAGTCGCCTGACATTCCGTTCGAGCAGTCCATCAATCCGTATCGAGGCTGTGAACACGGCTGCATCTACTGCTACGCGCGCCCGAGCCACGCCTACTGGGATATGTCGCCGGGTCTCGATTTCGAAACGAGGATAATTGCGAAGCCGGGCGCCGCGGCGCTGCTTCGGAAGACACTGGATCATCCGAAGTACGTCTGCAAATCGATCAACATCGGTGCGAATACAGATCCTTACCAGCCCCTCGAGGCGAAGCGACGTACGACACGAGAGGTGCTCGAGGTCCTGCGAGCGTTCAACCATCCCTTTTCGATTATCACCAAGAGCGCGCTCATCCTGCGTGACATCGACATCCTCTCGGAGATGGCAGCAAAGAACCTGTGCTCGGTCGCCGTGAGCGTCACGACGCTGGACAACGACTTGAAGCGCAAGCTGGAACCGCGAACGGCGAGCCCGGCGGCCCGGTTGCGAACCATCAGCGCGCTGTCAGATGCGGGCGTGCGCGTTGCCCTGATGGCTGCCCCGATTATCCCTGCGATCAACGATTCGGAACTCGAGGACATTCTCGAAGCAGGCAAGGCGGCGGGCGCGCGGACGGCAAACTATATTTTCCTCAGGCTCCCCCTTGAGATTGCCCCGATGTTCCGCGAATGGCTGTCGGAGCACTATCCGGACAGGGCGAACCACGTGATGAGCCTCGTCCAGCAAAGCCGCGGCGGCAAAGACTACAAACCAGGGTTCCACACGAGGATGTCGGCGGAGGGCGTGTTTGCGGAACTCCTGCGCAAACGCTTTCGAGTGGCGGCGAAGCGGCTGGGGCTGTTCAGCGATGATCGCTTCGAACTGGACACGACGCAGTTCCGCCGCTCACAACACCAGATGGACTTGTTCTAACGGGTCGTCTCCGGCCCGAGGCAGGCATTACCCAGGATGCCGCGCAACTTTGCCGGATTGCGGACAACGAACAACGTCGTGATCCTGCCATTTTCGATGGCGGCGGTCGTAACGCTGTGTACACCGTCGTCGCCGCGCGAGACCAGTCCCCAGTTGCCATTGATGTGACGCCACTCCCTTGCGACATTGCCGAGGTTCTTGCGCGTGACATGAATGAGTACGCGGGTTACCCGATCGAAACCGTGCAAGGGGATTAGCGCGGCGGTCACCCGACCGCCACCGTCCGAGAGGCTGACCACGTCGTCCGCCAGCACTTCGCGAAGCTTGTCGAGATCTCCGGAGGCGGTCGCCTCTGCAAATGTCGCGAGCAGCCGCCTGACCTCTTCGCCCGGTTCCTGGGCGGCGGCGTTCCTGAAATCACCGAGTTTCGCCTTCGCGCGACGCAGGAGCTGGCGCGAGTAAGCCGGTTCGATATCAAGCATCGACGCGACCGAATCGTGTGGAAGATCAAACGATTCGCGCAGAATGAAGACAGCGCGTTCAAGCGGATTCAGCGTCTCGAGCAGGTGAAGGAAGGCAAAGGAAATACTCTCGGCGACCTCCGAGCGCTCGGCCGGACCGGGTTCGCCCGTATCGACCGGTTCCGGGAGCCAGGGCCCGATGTAGTTCAGTTTCTCGATCTTCCTTCTGCGCTGACGGTCGACGCAGAGCCGTGAGACGACAGTCGACAGGTATGCGCGGGGCGAGTCGACACGGCTCAGGTCGACACCGCGCCATCGAAAGAAGGCGTCCTGGACCACGTCTTCGGCATCGGAGATCGAACCCAGCATGCGATATGCAAGCGCGTACATGAGATCGCGGTTGTTCTCGAATGCCTTGTGATGAGGCGTCAGGGCCATCATGGTCGGTCGTTTCCTCGTTCAACGCAATTTCAACACAAGACGATCGAAGCAGGAAATTTGTGACAGTATGATGGCCTGCAGGCAGCCAAACAAAAGCAACCACGAGGGGGGGCACGCATGCAATGGTTCGATCTGTCCGGCAAGACAGCCATCGTCACGGGTGGGAACGGGGGCATTGGCCTCGGCATCGCAAGGGGACTCGCCGATGCCGGCGCGCGAGTGGTGATCGCGGGGCGAAACGAGGCCAAGAACGAGGCCGCCGTCGAATCGATACAGGCGTCCGGCCATGCATGCGTCGGCGTGAAGTGTGACGTCGCGATCCCCGAAGACATCGCTGCCACGGTCGAGACGACACTTTCCGAATTCGGCGGCGTGGACATCCTCGTCAACAACGCGGGCATTTCGGGCGGCGGCGCGCCGGAACGACTGGAAGAAGCCGTCTGGGATGAAGTGCTCGATGTGAACCTGAAGTCCGTGCTGCGATTCTGCCAGGCGTGTCATCCACACATGAAGAGTGCGGGCGGCGGCAAGATCATCAACATCGGGTCGATGTACTCGTTGTTCGGCAGCGCGGTTGTCTCCCCTTACGCCGCGAGCAAGGGCGGCGTGATCCAGTTGACCCGATCGCTTGCGGTCGCGTGGGCGCGACACAACATACAGGTCAACGCGATCCTGCCTGGCTGGATTGCGACAGACATGACAGCAGGCGCCATGGACAACAAGGCGTTCTATGACCTGATCGTGACACGCACGCCGGCCGGACGTTTCGGTGTGCCGGACGAATTGGCCGGGGCCGGCGTATTCCTCGCGTCGAAAGCGTCGGACTTCGCAACCGGCATCTCGCTTCCTGTCGACGGCGGTTACTCGATCAGTTGAGCAGCCAGCGCCTGACGTTCTCGTCCCGAAGCCGCCATATCGTGTTGTCGATGAAGAAGTGATGGATGTTGATCAGCACGGCAACACCCGCGACCCAGTAGGTCAGGTGAAACCGTGAGTCCGAGTCCCGCATGACATCGATCGCTTCGGGGCCGACGTTGAAGGCGATGAATCCTGCCACGACGAGAAAGGCGAAGTAGAACCAGAAGCTTCGCCCGGCGACGGCCGGATCGTTGTGCCGTGCGTCGATGACTTTCCGGTAGAAGGGCAGGTATTGCAGCCCGTGGAAGAAGGGGACGGCAAAGGCGAAGAACGTCAACGATCGTCCAAAGGGCATCCACCAGACAAACATCGCGACCCACGCGACGAGGGCCGGTGCGGGCGGCAGTTCCCCTGTCTTCCGATAACGCACATAGAAGATGCGCCAGGCGACGGCAACGAAGAGCAGTACGGTGACATACTCGAACATGAGCGTGAATGCCGCAGGGAAGACGTGTGTCGTCGTGCCCATCGAGAAGAACTGCGTCTGCGACATTTCCGAGTTGAGCGAGAAGTAGTTGAAGCCCCAGATGCAGAGAAGTGACGCCTTGAGCAGGTTGCGTTCGCCACGCGACAAGGCATAGCCATCGTAGCGACTGTAGACCATGAAGCAGCCGAACACCTGTTTGGTGTAATGCCAGCCAACCGTCAGGTACATGATATTGGTGAGGTGATGCATGATCTCCGGACCGAGGCTCGGATACGTCCCGACCACCAGGAAGATTCCGAATGGGTCGAGCCAGTAGTTGAACGACATCGCCGGCGCGCGCCAACTCTCGATACTGGTCTCGAACGCGACGTCACCGAGCACCAGCAAGGCAATGAGCACGAGCGGGACAACGATCAACTGGAACCAGTGCGCGAAGATGAAACGCCGACCGCGTGAATAAGCCAGGTGATACGACGCCATGAAATGGGGAGAGTTCACGAGCAGCGTGGTGAACCCGAACAGCGCAGGAATCTGGATCAGGTACCCGTTGGCGGTATCGAACCTGGGTGACAGGTACTCGAACACGTGGCAGAAGCCCCAGAACAAGATGGACGCGCCACCCAGCATCCAGAAGTCCACCTGGCGCGATACCAGTGCAGGGCGCGTGTCGGCGATTGTTGTCGAGGTCGTGCTGGTCATCGTCTTGTTTTTCTTCGTTACCGGAAATACTACGCGAATGGCCGGGAGGCTGCGAGGTGGCGACGACGGCAGGTTCGCGATATGTTCTGTGCAGCTACCCGTTGGAGAGACAAGATGAAACTGCACAGTCCCGTTTGCGACATATTCCAGATCGAATACCCCATTGTGCTCGCGGGCATGGGCGGCGCCAGCACACCTGCATTGGCGGCCGCGGTTTCCAACGCCGGTGGCCTTGGCGTCCTGGGTGCGGCGGCGTGCCAGCCGGACCAACTCCGGGAATGGATACGCGAAACGCGCTCGCTCACCGACAAGCCGTTCGGTGTCGATACGCTGTTGCCCGCGTCGGTTCGACGCGCGGCGCAAACCGCCGAGGGAGGCGAGAAGTCCGATCCGATGGAGGTGCTGAAAGGCCACATGGCATTCGCGAAGTCATTCATGGACAAGGAAGACTTGACCGATCCTTATGCCGAACGTCGTCGCGAAAACAGCGGCAACAACCTGCCGGTTTTCAGCAAGGAGTTCTTTGACGCGCAAATGCAGGTGATCATTGAAGAGAAGGTGCCTGTCTATGCCGCCGGCCTCGGCAATCCCGGACCGTGGATGGACCGCCTTCATTCGAATGGCACCAAGGTCATGGCGGTGATCGGCAAGGTCAAACATGCCCAACAGGTGGTCGATTCCGGTATCGACATGATTGT
>JAGRIN010000612.1 GCA_020443245.1 Pseudomonadales bacterium | reverse complement strand
CAGGCCGGTGCCGTGCATGAGGGGGCAGCACGGAATGGTGCGGCCGCCACCGCCCGACGCCTTTACGTTGTCAAGGTGCGCCGCCAGCGTGGCCGGGCGCACGCCGCCCATGGCGGCATTGGCGCCCGCGGCGCCGGCAAGCCACTGGTCTTCATGGCGCCACATCACGCCTTTCGGCATCCCGGTGGTGCCGCCCGTGTAAAGAAACAACAGGTCGTCGGCGCTGCGCGTGATACCGAGCGGCGAGCCGTCGCCGGCGTTCAGCAGATGGGCAAAGTCCTCGGCAAAGTCGGGTCGCGTGCCGGAACCTGACTGCAGCCAGACCTTCACGTTCGGCAGTCGGCTGCGAATGGCGACGATGCGATCCGCGAAGTCTTCGTCGAACGCCACTACGGTACTGTCGGAGTTGTAGATGATGTAGACCAGTTCGTCCTCGACGTACCGGTAGTTCACGTTCACGTGCGTGAAACGCCCCTTGAAACAGGCACCGAGCAACTGGCTGT
>JAGRIN010000611.1 GCA_020443245.1 Pseudomonadales bacterium | reverse complement strand
TATCAGCACCCAGGCGGCCATCGCCAGGAATGCGCCCCCCAGCAGCCAGCGCAGGCTCTGCGGCGAGAGTTGAGCGGTGATCCAGCTGCCAAGCGCGCCGGCCAGACCATGGTTGAACAGCGTGGCCAGCAGAATGCCGAGCACGATCGGCCAGGGTCGGCGAAAGCGCGCCGCCAGAATGAAGGCGAGCAACTGGGTCTTGTCGCCGATTTCCGCCAGGGCGACGACACCGGTCGAGATGAGAAAGGCTTGCACGCGGCGGCTCCGTGAATCGTGACATCGATGGCATCCCGCTGCAGGAGGCTGCGGCGGGGCGCACCATTCTGGCACGCGGACAAAAAACCGCCAAAAGCGCGGCTGTACCGCGCTGCATCGACTCTTCATCCCTGATCGCATCGGGTGCGTGGCACGCCGTTCGTGCACCCGACTGGCGCATCAGCTCGCCCTGTTGTGTGCGCATCTGATTCGAAGGCCGCTCACCGCCCCTGTGAACCAGCCCTCCG
>JAGRIN010000610.1 GCA_020443245.1 Pseudomonadales bacterium | reverse complement strand
TGAAAGCGCGCGAGGGATCGATCATCCTGTTCGTGAAAACCAAATACGGTACGGAAAAAATGGCCACCCGCCTGCGCAAGCAGGGTTATAGCGCGGAGGCGATTCACGGCGATCTGCGCCAGAGCCGGCGCGACCGGGTGATTGCGGGTTTCCGCGAGCGGAAATACCGTATTCTGGTGGCGACCGATATCGCCGCGCGCGGGCTGGATATTCCGCATATCGAGCATGTGATCAATTATGACCTGCCGCAATGCCCGGAGGATTATATCCATCGCATCGGCCGCACCGCGCGTGCCGGGGCGGAAGGCTCGGCGCTGTGTTTCGTGATGCCGTCGGACCGCGATAAATGGCGCGCTATCCAGCGCCTGCTCAACCCCGGCGCCGAAACCGATCCGCCTGCGGGCCGCGGCAAGGGCAACGGGAAAAAATCCGGTAAATCACGGCGTTTCCCGCGTCGCCGCCAGGGCGGCAGCGGAGCACATGGCGGAAGCAGTGGCGGAAACG
>JAGRIN010000609.1 GCA_020443245.1 Pseudomonadales bacterium | reverse complement strand
TGGGCGGCGACGAACTCCTCCGACGACGGCGGCCGGGGCGCGAGGTGCCAGCCGAACCCGTTGTCGATCATCGCCATCCCGCCCAGCTTCGCCACCACGTTCTCGCACGAGGCGATGTCGGCCATGTCGCGCTGCCACTGCGGGAACAACTCGTCCCGGCGACCCTCGAAGCGACCGACGCCGAGCGGGGTTCCGAAGTGGTCCAACACCACCTGGGTCTCGGGAACGGACCGGGCGAACTCGAGGAAGTCCCGGTTCTGGTGGTGGTAGTGCCAGGTGTCGTAGGTGAGGCCGCGCTCACCGAGGCGCCGGACGCCCCGACGAAAGGCGTCGTCGGCATAGAGGCCGGCGGGGGCGCGTCCGGGAATCGCCAGATGCTCGGGCTCGGGATCGAGCGACCCGGCGTGACGGATGCCGCGGAACATTCCGGCACCGGCCGCCTCGTGGGCATCGAGCGCCTCGCCGATCAGCGCCGGATCGAGGCGCAGATCGGTGTGGCCGACGATG
>JAGRIN010000059.1 GCA_020443245.1 Pseudomonadales bacterium | reverse complement strand
CCCGTTGCACAGACAAGCGCTGCAATCGCCTGGTCACGAACACACGGCGATAACGAATGTCTTTACCGGGCGCCCTGCGCGCGGCATCGTTAACAGATTAATGCGGGAAACCGGGCCGATGCGCGATGACGTGCCGGCGTTTCCGCTCGCCGCGCCTGTTTTGGGCGAACTGCGCACCCGCGCGGAACGCGCGGGCAGCAGTGATTTCTCTCCGTTGTGGGCCGGCCAGAATACGAGCGCCTGCCGCGAAACCTCCGCGAAGGATCTCACCAACTGGCTGATTCCCTCGTAAGCGCGGTCAGCGCCACTTGCGGTTGATCGCGGCGATAATCGACTTGAACGCCGCGGTCACGGTGCTCTGGCTGATGCCAACGCCGTAGTACTTGTTGTGCGCGTCGTCCGTGATGGCAAGGATGCAGATGGCCTGCGCCTCTTTGCCCTCGTTCAGCGCGTACTCCTGGTACTCCACCACGTTGAGCGGCTCGTTCAGGGTTTCGACGAGACCGGCGACAAACGCATCAATGGGTCCCGAACCTTCGCCGGAAACCTCGATCTTGTTATCGCCGACGGTAATCCGGGCATCGCAGGCCTGGACGTTATCCCCGACAGAGCGGATGTCATAATCGACAAGCTTGTAGGGGCCCTCTACCTCGATAAACTCCTTCACAAACGCGTTCCAGATTTCATCGGGCTTCAGCTCCCCTGAACGCTGCTCCGACAGCTTCTGGATGATCGGGCTGAACTCAAGAAGGAGCGGGCGCGGGAGCGATACACCGAAGAAGTTTTCCAGCACAAACGCGATACCGCCCTTGCCTGACTGGCTGTTGACGCGCACGGTTTCGCGGTAGGAGCCGCCCACGTCGGCGGGATCAATCGGCAGATAGGGCACTTCCCACGCGCCGCCTTCCTTGTTTACGACCGCCATGCCCTTACGAATCGCATCCTGGTGAGAGCCGGAGAACGCGGTGAACACAAGTTCGCCCGCGTAAGGCTGGCGGACGTGTACCGGTATCTTCGTACACTCTTCGGCAATCGCCACAATACGCGGCATATCGGAGAGATAAAGCCTTGGGTCGATCCCCTGGGAGAACATGTTCATCGCCATGGTGATGAGATCGCAGTTGCCGGTGCGTTCACCGTTACCGAACAGCGTCCCCTCAACCCGGTCAGCCCCGGCCATCAGGCCGAGTTCCGTTGCGGCAATTCCCGTCCCACGATCGTTGTGCGTGTGGAGGCTGATGATCGCCTTGTCACGTTCCGGCAGGTGGCGGATGAACCACTCGAGCTGGTCCGCATAGATATTCGGCGTCGCCATTTCGACGGTCGACGGCAGGTTGAGGATCATCTTCTTCTCAACTGTCGGGCCCCACACTTTCATGACCGCGTCACAGATCTCGACCGCAAAGTCGAGTTCAGTCGCCGTATAACTTTCCGGCGAGTACTCGAGCACCACTTCGGTACCGGCGTCGCGCAGAGGCTGGGTATACCGCTTGACCAGCGCGGTTGCATCGGTCGCCAGCTTGATCACCTGCTGGCGATCCATGTTGAACACAACCTTGCGCTGCAGCGTCGAGGTCGAGTTGTAGAGATGGAAGATCACTCTCTTCGCACCCGAAACCGCTTCGCAGGTCCGGGTGATCAAGTCTTCCCTCGCCTGGCAGAGCACCTGGATCGTGACGTCATCCGGAATGCGGTTCTCTTCAATGATCTGTCGAACGAAATCGAAGTCCGTCTGGGACGCGGCCGGGAAGCCGACCTCGATCTCCTTCATCCCGATCTCGAGCAGGAGATCCCACATCTTCATCTTTTCGTTCGGCGTCATCGGCTCGATGAGCGCCTGGTTGCCGTCCCGCAGGTCGACACTGCACCAGATTGGCGCCTCGCTGATCACTTTATCGGGCCAGGTGCGATCAGGCAGTGACACCGGCTTGAAGGGCTTGTACTTGTGGAAAGGCATCCGCCGTTCGGTGGATGCAGGCATTGTAGAAGGGTTCTTTGCGTTCATTCTGGCTTGTCCGTATTCGTTAAGTAAGTGCTGGCTCACGCGCAAGGCGAGCAGAATCAGGACGATGTAGGAGTTTTGACCGGCCGCCTACAACGGCAGTCTTAGTAGCAGCGCAGCAGACAGCACGAGCCGGAGGGCGCCCGTTGCGTAAATTGAGCTGGTTTCTGCCAACATCAGTCTGCCTGAACAAGAAATGGATGAAGCTGAGCGCGAAAATATACCCCGCAAAGCGCGGGGAATCAACGTGCAGGCCCGCTCTACGTCTGGGGCTTCAGCTCTTTCTTGAACCGTTTGAAGTTGTTCACATAGCCCATCGCGCTCATCTCGAGGCCCTTTTGCTGCTCAGGCGAGAGATCGCGCACCACCTTGCCCGGCGCGCCCATGACCAGCGAGCCATCGGGTATCTCCTTGTTCTCTGTGATCAGGCAGTTCGCCCCGATGAGGCAGTTCTTGCCGATTTTGGCGCCGTTCAGGATCACCGAGTTGATGCCAACCAGGGTGTTGTCGCCGATCGTGCAGCCATGGAGCATGACCTTGTGCCCGACAGTCACGTTCTTGCCGATGGTGAGCTTGATACCGGGGTCCGTATGCAGAACGGAGCCATCCTGGATATTCGAATTCTCCCCGATGGTAATCACGTCGTTGTCGCCACGAATCACGACGTTGAACCATACGCTCGCGTTGTTCATGAGAACGACCGAACCGATTACCGTCGCGTTGTCAGCGATGAAGTAGTCTTCACCTCGAATCTCGACCTTGCGGTCACCCAGGGAATAGATCATGCCGGCCCCTCAGCGTGTTTGATTTGCCCGCGAGCTTAACACAGGGGCTACTCGATTCGGGCGCCCGCGCATTCGTTGAGGAATTCGCGCAGGATCATTGCAGTGAGTCCCCAGATCTTGAACCCGTCATAGTGGTACACGGGCACATTGTGTCGCTCACCGTGTCGATCGATGAGGTCGGTCGAACTGCGTGGATCAGCGAGCAGGTAGCTGATCGGCACGGAGAATACCGCCTCGAGTTCGTCGGGGTTGGGGCACAGGTCAACCGGCTGCTCGACAATGCCGACGAACGGCGTCACAAGGAGGCCGAACTTGGAAATGAACGGACGCAGCTCGCCAACGACCTCAATCTGTCGCGACGAGAGGCCGATCTCCTCTCGCGTCTCACGAAGCGCTGTTGCAAGCAAGTCGGCATCTTCCGGATCCGCACGCCCTCCGGGCCAGGCAACCTCGCCGCCGTGAGAACCCAGGCGGCTCGAACGCAGCGTCAGGATGAGTTCGGGTTCACGCCCCTCCAGGACCGGCAAGAGCACCGCTGCCTGGTCCCGGGGCTCACGATACGGCTCGGTCAGCGGTGCCGGTTCGTATGCCTGTAATCGTTCCCTGATGTCATCGATCACGCGCGGTCCTCACTGCGTCAAATTGCCAGGCTCTTGTTCGCGTTCCCCGAGCATTTATACTCCGTCCTATGAAGTATTGTAGTCAATGCGGAAAGCCAGTTTCGCAAAAGGTGCCCGAAGGCGACAACCGCCTGCGGTATGTTTGCGATGAATGCGAACATATTCACTACCAGAACCCTCGTATCATCGCAGGATGCCTGCCGATCCTCGAAGAGAAGGTGCTGCTCTGCAAGAGGGCCATCGAGCCGCGCGCGGGATACTGGACGCTGCCGGCTGGCTTTCTCGAAAACGGTGAGACCACTGCGATGGGTGCCCTGCGCGAGACGCGTGAGGAAGCCAACGCGAACGTCGAGATCATCGACATCTATACGATGTTCAGCCTGCCCCACATCTCGCAGGTGTATCTGTTCTATCGCGCCCGGCTCATCGACACCGATTTCAGTGCCGGCGTCGAGTCGACCGATGTCAGGCTGTTTTCTGAACATGAGATTCCGTGGGACCAACTCGCGTTCCCGGTCATCACACAGACGCTCCGGCACTTTTTCTCGGATCGTGGCTCAGACACCTTCCCGGTGAGATCGCTCGACATCATCGTCGACCGCAACCGCAAACCGCTCGCCTAGATCTGGCGATGCGGGTCACGCAGCGCTGTCGTTACCCGATCCAGGTCCTGGCGTTACGGAACATCCTCATCCAGGGGCTGTCTTCGCCCCAGTCCGCGGGATGCCAGGAGTTCTGCACAGTTCGAAACACACGTTCCGGGTGAGGCATCAGGATGGTGAAGCGGCCATCCTCGTTGGTGAGCCCGGTGATGCCGCGCGGCGAACCGTTGGGGTTAGCCGGGTAGCGGGACGCAAAGCCGAGGTTATTGTCGACGAAGCGCAGGGCAACGAGACCGCTATCAACCAGCGCCCCGGCTGCCGCTTCATCGAGTTCAGCACGCCCTTCGCCGTGCGATACGGCAATCGGCATATGCGAACCCGCCATGTCCGAGAGAAATACCGATCGGTTGGGCTGCACCTGCACGAGGGAGAAGCGCGCCTCGAACTGCTCCGAGCGATTGGTCACGAATTTGGGCCACTGCGACGCACCAGGCACGAGGTCCTTCAATGCAGCCATCATCTGGCAACCGTTGCAGACACCGAGGCCGAAGGTATCTTCACGCTCGAAAAAGGCCGTGAATGCATCTCGCGCCGCTGAGTGAAACAGGATGGATTTGGCCCATCCCTCCCCTGCACCGAGCACGTCTCCGTAAGAGAATCCGCCGCAGGCGACAAGCCCCAGCATATCGTCCAGTTGGCGTTCGCCGGCGAGAATCTCGCTCATGTGTACATCGACCGGGTTGAAACCCGCCCGATGGAAGGCCGCGGCCATTTCGGTCTGGCTGTTCACGCCCTGCTCGCGCAAGATCGCGACCTTCGGCCGGGCACCGGCCAGCACGTAAGGCGCTACCGTATCCTCGGCGGGATCAAACGTCAGTGTCGCAGAAAGTCCGGGATCTTCATCATCCCCGACGCCAGCGAATTCCTCGTCCGCGCAGGCCGGGTTGTCACGGATCCTGGCGATTTCGTGGCTCACAGCAGTCCAACGAGCTTGCAGGGCCGCGCGATCGGACGTGAAACACACGCCGCCCTTGTGCCTGACGACAACCGCCGGATCCCGGGTCAGCCGCCCGATCATCGCACACTCGATACCGACGCCCCGCGACGCTTCCACAATGGCGGCCACATCGTCGCTGGCAACCTGCACAACAGCACCCGGCTCTTCCGCAAACAGCGCCGCGATCACGTCATCTTCCCCGATCTCGAAGCTCACACCCATGCGGCCCGCGAACGCCATCTCGAGCGCCGCCACCAGCAAGCCGCCGTCGGAGCGGTCGTGATAGGCGAGTAGTTTCTCTCTCACTTGCGGGCGCTGCATCAACTCGAAGAATTTTCGAAGGCGGTCCGCATCATCGACGTCCGGTGCGACGTCGCCCATAACGCCGAAACACTGTGCCAGAACCGAACCGCCCAACCGGCGCTGTCCGCACGCAATATCGAGCAGGAGCAATACGGTGCCATCACGCCGTGCCGGCATGGGTGTCAATGTGTGGCGAACATCAGAAACCGGCGCAAAGGCGGAGACGATCAGCGAGAGCGGCGCGGTCACCCGCTTCGTCTCGTCGCCTTCTTGCCACCTGGTCTGCATCGACACGGAATCCTTGCCGACAGGGATCGCGATACCCAGGGCCGGACAGAGCTCAAGTCCTACTGCCGCCACGGTATTGAACAGGTTCGCATCCTCGCCAAGATGGCCGACCGCCGCCATCCAGTTTGCCGAGAGCTTGATGTCGCCAATGCGGTTGATGCGCGCCGCAGCAATGTTGGTCAGCGCCTCCGCCACCGCCAGACGACCTGAAGATGGCGCATCGATCAACGCGACGGGCGTGCGCTCCCCCATCGCCATCGCCTCACCGGTATTGCCGACATAGTCTGTTGTCGACACGGCGACATCCGCGACGGGCACCTGCCAGGGGCCGATCATCTGGTCGCGTGACACCAGGCCGCCGACCGTACGATCACCGATCGTGATCAAAAATCCCTTGCTGCCGACCGCTGGATGACCGACGACGCGATGAATCGCATCGGCCAGGTCTACCCTGGTGGAGAAGGGAGACAGCGACAGTGGCCGAGACGCGACGTCCTTGTGCATTTTCGGCGGCTTGCCGAAGAGTACAGACATCGGCAAGTCGACAGGATTTGCGCCCAGCAAGGTATCGCGAACGAGCAGGTGATGGCTGCCAACCGCGGTGCCCACCACCGCGAACGGGCATCGTTCGCGCCGGCAGATTGCTTCGAATCGCGTGAGGTCACGCTGGCCCACCGCGAGCACGTAGCGCTCCTGCGCCTCGTTGCACCAGATCTCAAGCGGCGACATGCCCGGTTCGTCATTCGGAACCTTCCGCAAGTCGAAATCCCCCCCGACCCCGCCGTCCTTGACGAGTTCCGGCAGTGCGTTGGAAAGCCCGCCGGCACCGACGTCATGGATGAACTGGATGGGATTGTCATCGCCGAGTTGCCAGCACTGGTCGATCACTTCCTGGCAGCGATGTTCCATCTCGGGGTTCCCGCGCTGGACGCTGGCGAAGTCGAGTTCCGCGTCGCTCGTGCCGGTCGCCATCGACGAGGCGGCACCGCCGCCCAGCCCGATCAACATGGCCGGCCCGCCCAGTACGACCAGCGCCGCACCTTCTTCGATTGCGCGCTGCTCGACGTGTCCGGCGCGAATGTTACCGAGCCCCCCTGCGATCATGATCGGCTTGTGATAGCCACGAACCTCGCCATCCACTTCCATCTCGAAGGTACGGAAGTACCCGCACACGTTCGGACGACCGAATTCATTGTTGAAGGCCGCACCGCCAATCGGCGCCTGGATCATGATGTCCAGCGCGGACGCGATGCGCGCAGGCGAGCCGTAGTCTTGCTCCCAGGGCTCGGGCAGGCCCGGGAGCTTCAGGTTCGAGACGGTGTAACCCGTCAGCCCCACCTTGGGCTTCGACCCTCGCCCGACCGCGCCCTCATCGCGAATCTCGCCGCCTGACCCGGTGGCGGCGCCGGGGAACGGCGCAATGGCGGTTGGGTGATTGTGGGTCTCGACCTTCATCAGGATGTGAACGTCTTCGTCATGAAACGCATACTCACGCGTCGAGGGTTCCGGGAACAGCCTTCTACCCCGACTGCCGACGATGACCGACGCGTTGTCTTCGTAAGCGCTCAGCACACCCTCGCCGTTGGTCTGCTCGAAGGTGTTGCGGATCATGTCCATGAGAGAGTGCGGCTTGTCGACACCGTCGACGCGCCAACTCGCGCGGAAGGTCTTGTGGCGGCAATGCTCCGAATTCGCCTGCGCAAACATCATGAGTTCGACGTCCGTCGGGTCACGCCCAAGCTCGCGGAACGCATCAAGCAGATAGTCGATTTCGTCTTCTGCGAGCGCAAGTCCGAGCGAGGCATTGGCCCGTACGAGTGCGTCCCTGCCTTGCGCCATCAGTGGCACGCTCGCGAGGGAACGCGGCGCGTGTTCATCGAACAGGATACGGGCCGCTTCCGGCCCGCCGACGACGACCTCTGTCATGCGGTCATGGATCAGGCTGTCGATCGCGCTTGGGTCGACCTCAGCGGAAGCCGAAACGACATAGGCGATGCCGCGCTCGATGCGATGAACCTGTGCCAGGCCGCAAATGTGCGCGATGTCGGTCGCCTTCGAACTCCAAGGAGAAATCGTACCCGGTCTCGGGACCACGAAGCGCGCGTGCGCCAACTCCTCCTCGTCAGGCAAGTCCGGCGCCGATTTCGGGCCATACGTGAGAAGGGCAACGAGCGTACGCTGCGCCGCCTCGTCGAGGCCAGACGTGACATCTACCAGGTGAACGTAGCGGGTACGAATAGCAGTGATACCCGGCACGACCGTAGAGAGTGCCTCCATCAGCCGGGTAACGCGGAATTCCGAGAGCGCGGTCGCACCCGGCAGGCAGAGCACTGTCACGACGACCTCCGTGCCTTGAAGAAATCCTTGAGCAACTTCGCCGTCTCCTCCTCCATCACGCCGGGATGAACGCGGACCACATGATTGAGCGAGGGATTGGACAACACATCGATGGTCGATCCGACCGCGCCGGATCGCGGCGCCCGCGCGCCGAAGTACAAGTCCGCAATGCGGGCATGAACCAGTGCGCCGGCGCACATCGAACAGGGCTCGATCGTCGAGTAGAGCGCAGCACCCGACAGCCGGTAATTGTCCAGCTTGCGTGCCGCGGCGCGCATAGCAACGATTTCGGCATGGGAAGTCGGATCCCGATCGGCGATGACACGGTTGAAGCCCTGGCCGATGACCTCGTCGTCCAGTACCACGAGGGCACCCACAGGCACCTCGCCGATGGCGCTTGCCTCATTCGCGAGTACGATTGCCTGCTCCATCCAGTATGCCGGCGGCTTCACGCTACTCCCATTCGATCGTCGCCGGCGGCTTGCTCGAAATGTCATAGGTGACGCGTGATATGCCGCTGATCTCGTTGATGATTCGACTCGAGACACGACCGAGGAAATCGTAGGGCAGGTGGGCCCATCGCGCGGTCATAAAATCGATTGTCTCGACGGCGCGCAACGCGATCACATATTCATAGCGCCGCGCATCGCCCACAACCCCCACCGACTTCACGGGCAGGAACACGGCAAACGCCTGGCTGACCTTGTCATACAGCCCCGCCTTGCGCAGCTCCTCGATGAAGATGAAGTCCGCTTCACGCAGTATGTCTGCGTAGGCTCGCGTGACAGGCCCGAGAATCCGGACACCGAGGCCCGGCCCCGGGAACGGGTGACGAAACACGATCTCATGGGAGAGACCCAACTCGAGACCGATCTTGCGTACCTCGTCCTTGAAGAGTTCCCGGAGCGGTTCGATCAACTCGAACGCCATGTCATCGGGCAATCCACCCACGTTGTGGTGCGATTTGATGACATGAGCCTTTCCACCTTTATTGCCGGCGCTTTCGATCACATCCGGGTAGATCGTTCCCTGCGCGAGGAACCTCGCATTGTCGAACCTGGCGGCCTCCGTATCGAATACTTCGATGAAGGTGTTTCCGATGATCTTGCGCTTCTGTTCCGGGTCTTCGATGTCCTCAAGCCTGGACAGGAACGTTTCGGACGCGTCCACCGCAACGATATTGAGGCGGAACGTGTTGTCGCTGCCCTTGCCGAGCATGGACACCACCTGCTCCGCTTCGCCCAGCCGCAGCAGCCCGTTGTCCACAAACACGCAGGTCAGCTGATCGCCAATCGCACGCGCCAGTAAGGCCGCCACAACCGACGAGTCGACACCACCGGACAGCCCCAGCAACACGCGGTCGGTCCCGACGCGCTCGCGAACCTGGCCGATGATGTCATCGACGATGTTGGCGGGCGTCCAGAGCGCCTCACAGCCACAGATGCCGATGACGAAACGATCGAGTATCTGCATGCCCTGCAAGGTGTGATTGACCTCGGGGTGAAACTGGAGACCATAAAACCGGCGTTCGTCGTCGCTCATCGCGGCGTACTCAGTGGTCTCGGTGCTCGCAAGGCCCTCGAAGCCGGGCGGCAGGCCGACGACCTTGTCGCCGTGGCTCATCCAGACGTCGAGAAAGCGCTCGCCCTCGTCCAGTTCATCGTAGATTTCCCGAAGCAGTTCCCCTTCGCCGGAGACCGAGACGCGCGCATAGCCGAATTCCTGCTTCTTGCTGCCGGCGACCTGACCGCCAAGTTGCAGTGCCATGGTTTGCATGCCGTAACAGATGCCGAGCACCGGCACGTTCATCTCGAAGACGAACTGCGGTGCGCGAAGTGTGTCTGATTGCGTCACCGATTCCGGTCCACCGGACAGGATGATGCCGTTCGGCGCAAATTCGTCCACATCGTCGCGGGAGATATCGAACGCGCGGATCTCGCAGAAGACGCCGACCTCGCGGACACGGCGAGCGATCAGCTGCGTATATTGCGAACCGAAATCGAGAATGAGGATCCGGTCTCGATGGATGTCCGGTTCTGTGCCAATCTCATGGCGGGATTCAGGGAGCGGGTTCTTGGGACCAGGCATGTGAGTGTCGAGCTCCAAAGACGCGCATTATACACATCAGTTATCATTTAATCCGCCGAAAGTGGCATCGGATACCACATGACCGACGTTGGCCTGTCCAACCGCGAAATCCTCACTGTTTCAGCGCTCAACCGCAGCGCACGGCGCCTGCTGGAAGGCGAGTTCCCCATGGTCTTTGTCGAGGGCGAAATCTCGAACTTCACCCGACCGTCGTCAGGCCACTGGTACCTGACCTTGAAGGACGACAACGCCCAGCTACGGTGCGCGATGTTCGTGAACCGCAACCGGCTGGTCAGGTTCACACCGAAAAATGGCATGCAGGTCGTGGTGCGCGGGCGTATCAGCCTGTACGAGGGTCGCGGCGAATTCCAGATGATCGCCGAACATATGGAGGAAGCCGGCGACGGTGCGCTCCGGCGCGCGTTCGACAAACTCAAAGCCAAGCTTGAGGCAGAAGGCCTGTTCGATCCGGACGCGCGCCTGCCCATCCCGGCGATGCCGAACCACATCGCCGTCATCACCTCGCCGACCGGCGCGGCGATTCGTGACGTGCTCTCGGTGCTGCGACGTCGCTTTCCGGCCATCACGGTTTCGGTGTTACCGGTTCAGGTGCAGGGCGAAGATTCCGCGCCGCAGATCGTCAAGGCTTTGGACTTCGCGAATCGATACGACGCGGAACCTTTCGACGTGATCCTGCTGACCCGCGGCGGCGGTTCGATGGAGGATCTCTGGTCATTCAATACGGAACCGGTGGCGCGGGCGATTCACGCATCGGCGCTTCCGGTGGTCTGCGCGGTGGGGCACGAAACCGACTTTACGATCGCCGACTTCGCCGCCGACCTGCGTGCGCCCACGCCATCCGCCGCGGCAGAGGTCCTCAGTCCCGATCGCATCGAGTGGCTCGAGTCTTTCAATCGCGCCGAACGAACGCTGACCCACCGCATGAAGGCAATGATCGAACGACATGAGTCCCACGTCGGCCATATCGCAAAACGGCTGCGTCATCCCGGCAGGCGCCTCGAGGATCTCGGCCAGCAACTCGACCATCTTGAAATGCGGCTCTCGGCGGCATTCAAACGATACACCGAGCGTTTCAGGCTCGCGGACATCGCGACGCGCCTCCAGGGCGCGATGTCACGCCGACTGGAACGCGCCGGTGCGGACCTGCGACTCACATCGTCCCGCGTCAAGCCGCCACTACCACGGATTGCTTCGCTCAGTGTCGAACTGGACAACCTGGGGCGTCGCAACCGCTCCGCAGTTGTCGGCGAACTGCGCCAAACGAGCGCAAAGCTCTCGACGATCGAATCACGTCTCACTGGTATGGACCCGCAGCGCGTACTGGAACGCGGCTACGCAATC
>JAGRIN010000608.1 GCA_020443245.1 Pseudomonadales bacterium | reverse complement strand
AAACTTGAATCATGAATCCCAAACGTAAACAACGGCTCGTGATCATTCTGGCTGGCGTGGCGGCACTGGGCGTTGCGGTCGGTCTGATGACCTATGCGATGCGGGAAAACATCAACCTGTTCTTCACGCCCGGACAGGTAGTGGCGGGCGAAGCGCCGATGAACAAACGCATCCGGGTCGGCGGTCTGGTGGTGGAAGGCTCGGTGGTGCGTGGCGATGGACTGTCAGTGTCGTTCGATATTACCGACAACGTCGACAAGATTACCGTGCGTTACGACGGCATCCTGCCGGACCTGTTCCGCGAAGGCCAGGGCATCATCGCCAATGGACACCTGATTGATACCAATCTGGTACAGGCCGAAGAAGTGCTGGCCAAGCACGACGAAAACTACATGCCGCCGGAAGTGCAGGAAGCCATCGAAAAAGCCGGTCACCCGAAAAAGGAAAAAGCCACCTACTGAGGCAGGTGGCTGACACGGTCAGTCCCGGCTGCAGATGTAATCCGGGCGCGGT
>JAGRIN010000607.1 GCA_020443245.1 Pseudomonadales bacterium | reverse complement strand
CTTCATATCGTTCGACTACGTTGGCTCGAGCGGGACGACCCCGCGCATGTTCGGCTCAAGGCACTCATGAGAGACCTTGTAAACGACAGCGCGGATGTACCGCTCGCGTTGCGCCTGCCTGTCGATGATCGCGCCCGTCGCCTCGCGCAAAGGATTCTGGCCGACCCGGGCGAGTCCTCGACGTTGTCGGCACTTGCCGAAGGCACCGGTGCGAGCCTCCGAACGTTGCAACGACGCTTCCATGCCGACACCGGTATGCCGCTCGACACCTGGCGGCTGCGTGCGAGGATGCACCACGCGCTTGTGTTGCTCGCCGAACGCCGATCGATTACCGAGGTAGCACTCGCCTGTGGTTATGCCACGCCCGCCGCCTTCTCTTTTGCGTTCAAACGCGTCTTTCGCAGTATGGTCGGTAGCCAGTGTGGCCCCGATTCCATCGACTCTCCACATTTCATCCAGCAGTTGCCCACGCTTTTCTCACCATTTGACCTGCGCATAAACGAAGGTCTGATT
>JAGRIN010000606.1 GCA_020443245.1 Pseudomonadales bacterium | reverse complement strand
CGCTGACGAGAAACGTGGGGTTGGATTGTCCCCCTTCGAATTGCTGGACCGATGCCGCGGAGAAGTCATCGTCGATTCGTTCCGCGAGCCATGTAAAGAGCCCTGCTTCGTCGAAACGGTGGTGGGGGCGGACCGGGGTGAGTTCTACGTCGTTGGCCGGCATCTTCTTCTTTTTTTCGTGAGTTTGCCGTGAGAGTAGCACAAGTCGTCCTGAGCGAATTCGAAGAGCCTCTTGCCAGAATGTCGTCCTGAGCGAAGTCGAAGGACCTCTGCCGTGGATGTTGCTCGTACCCGGGATTGAGGGACACTGCCACGCCGAGGTCCTTCAGCTCCGCGCATCCGCGCTCCGTTCAGGACGACGGAGTGTCGTCCTGAGCGAAGTCGAAGGACCTCTGCCCAGGACGACGTGCACGGAGCAGGGGAGATGCGGTATCTTTGGGGCCAAGTCATATATAGAGAAGAGGGGACTACGCGAATGAAAGTGGATGCGCACCTGACACCGGATTGGCACAAG
>JAGRIN010000605.1 GCA_020443245.1 Pseudomonadales bacterium | reverse complement strand
CAGCATCGACCCGCGCCTGCGTCCGGCCATTGAGGGTCACCTGCGCACCCTCGCGCAGCAGTGACCGTACGGTGGCGAAGCCGATGCCGGCGGTCGAGCCAGTCACCAAGGCCTGCTTTGCAGTCAATCCAAGCTCCATGTCCCATCTCCTGTCTGTTGTTGCCATATTGCCGATTGCTCAGGCGCGCCGGCAGTCCTGCAGGCGCACCGTTCGACTCAGCCGAACTGGTAATCATCCGGGTTGAGGGTGCGGGTGCGGCGCCAGAACTCCAGCAGGGTATAGGGCCAGTTCTGCGTCACCCGCCCCTGGCTGTTCTTGTACCAGCTCTGCACCCTGGGTGAACCCCAGGCCATCTGCTGGTTGCCGGCGTCGATCCAGTCGTTGTAGGCATCATGCACCGACTGCTTGCACTCGATCGTGCGCTGGTTCCGTTCGAGCAGCTGCTGCAACGCCAGCATGATGTAGCGCATCTCGCTCTCGGAGAAGAAGATGATGCTGCCGTTGACGACGATGTT
>JAGRIN010000604.1 GCA_020443245.1 Pseudomonadales bacterium | reverse complement strand
GAGCACCGGCCCGAACTTTTGTGCGAAGCCCGTGAAATCCAGGACCGAGACTCCGCGACCCTCGAGGTGTGCGGCCATGGCAATGATCGCGCCGACCGTGATGACGCCGGTGCCGCCGACCCCGGTCACGAGCAGTTCATAGGGATGATCAAGACCGGACAACGGCGGTGCGGGCAGGTCGGCCGACAACGCGATCGGATCACCGAGCCCGGGCACCGGCAGCGGTTTCTTCGCCTGCCCCAGCACGGTCACGAAGCTCGGGCAAAAGCCCTCGAGGCAGCTCATGTCCTTGTTGCAGGTGGACGGATTGATGCGCCGCTTGCGCCCCAGCGGGGTTTCGATCGGCTCCACACTGAGGCAGTTGGACGCGACCGAGCAATCGCCACAGCCCTCGCAGACCAGCGGATTGATCATCACCTGCTCGGCGGGTTCACTGGCCTGGCCGCGCTTGCGTTTGCGGCGCAGTTCGGTTGCGCAGGGCTGCGCGTAGATCAGCACGGTCACCCCGGCAATCTCAC
>JAGRIN010000603.1 GCA_020443245.1 Pseudomonadales bacterium | reverse complement strand
TGTGCAACCGGCAACCCCCCAAGTTTCGCGACCTGGCGTGCCAGCATGATCGTGTGATCGACGTGGTCTTTGATCTGGTCCCGCCTGCTCTCCTGCGCGGCCCGCAAGGATTCGTCATCAAACGTCAGGACGTTGCTGACGGTCTGTACATGCGCGCGGAAAGCCAGCGCAAGGTCCTCGTTCAGCAGTTCGATCAAGTCTTCTTTCGTCACGCGCGTCACCCCCTGGAACCTTCGGCATCCACAGTGCAAAACGCGTGCTCGGCTCGCGGAGGCGCCAGGCGCGTGATCGTCCACCCGCTTCGGGCACGATTTACCGGCGGCTTGTAGCATTTACACAGTCGACCTGGCGCCACACGCGCTATGCCGCGCGACAGACGTGAAACCTGGTTGGCACCAATCTTGAGTGCACTTCCCGTAGTGGAGGAAATCATGAACACGAAAACGCGCGACACGTTTTGCACCTGCAGGGAAATTCTCTATACCGCGTCGGATCGTTGCCGGCTCGCTGAATTCCATT
>JAGRIN010000602.1 GCA_020443245.1 Pseudomonadales bacterium | reverse complement strand
GGGGAAAGCCAGCAGGGAGGGGTAAGCGCTTAGATACCCGCCAACCTCGTATCAATCACTGATAACCAGATCTACCTGGAGCGCAATCTGTTCGCCGGCGGTATCCGCCCGGCCATCGACGTTGGCAAATCCGTGTCGCGCATCGGTGGCAAGGCACAGCATCCGGCAATCAAGCGCCAGGCAGCCCATATCAAGCTCGATTACCTGCAATTCCAGGAACTGGAGGCCTTCACCCGCTTCGGCGCCAGGCTAGAAGTGAAAATGCAGGCAAAGCTGCGGCGCGGCAGCATCCTGCGCGAGATGCTCAAGCAGAACCGGCTGCAGCCGCGGGAAGAAACCCGGTTGCTGGCCTGGCTGATCGCCTACAACAACGGTCTGCTGGATGACCTGGACCCCCACCAGGCGCGCCGTCACCTGGAGAATCTCGGCGAGCAGGTGCACAACTGGCCCCTGACGCTCGACACTCCCCTGGAACAATGGCAGGCGCAAGTGAAACAGTGGTGGGCTGATTCCGGTGGGCG
>JAGRIN010000601.1 GCA_020443245.1 Pseudomonadales bacterium | reverse complement strand
AGCTGTGGCGCCGGCAGCTCAAGAACAGCCTGATCACGCTGCGGCTGGCCGACGACCATGAAGATCCGGCCAAGGCCAACCAGGTGCTGATCAAGCGCTTTCACAACCAGCTCAGCCGCCTGCAGCAGACCGGCAGCCGCGATGTGTTCCAGCTCTACATGGATGCGTTGACCAGCAACTTCGACCCGCACACCCAGTACTTCTCCCCTCGGCTGTCGGAGAACTTCCAGATCAACATGAGCCTCTCGCTCGAAGGCATCGGCGCCGTACTCAGCTCGGAGGATGAGGAGATCAAGATCGTCCGGCTGGTGCCGAAGGGTCCGGCCGACAAATCGGGGCAGTTGCACAGCGGCGACCGGATCATCGCGGTGGGTCAGGGTGCCGAGGGTGAGCTGGTCGACATCGTCGGCTGGCGGCTGGATGACGTGGTCGAGAAGATTCGCGGCAAGAAGGGCACGCAGGTGCGTCTGAAGGTGATCCCGCATGACCGCACCGAGGGTGGCAGCAAGATCGTCACCATCG
>JAGRIN010000600.1 GCA_020443245.1 Pseudomonadales bacterium | reverse complement strand
CAAGATCGGTCGCCCGCGGCAGCTCTACCAGGGGCATTCGCAGCGTCGTTACGTGCCGATGGACAAGCGCTGAGGTCAGGCGCCGGCGTCAGCCGGCGCTTCCCACCGACTTCGGACCCGTCGTCCCTCATCATGCCCACGCAGTTTGACCGCGACACCGCAACTGCACGCATCAGTGACAACCGGTTCGAAGGTACACTGTCGTCCGCCTGGAACATCGGCGCCAATCCCAACGGCGGCTATCTATTGTCAGTAGTGCTGGCCGCCATCCGCCAGGCCGCGCCGCACCCGGATCCCCTGACGCTTACCACCCACTACTTGCGGCCAGGCAGCGGTGGCGCCCCTTTCACGGTCATCGTGGACGTGGTGCGAACCGGGAGAACGCTGAGCACCGTACGCGCACGCCTGGAGCAGGAAGGCACCACCCGCATCGAGGTGCTCGCCGCCATGGGTGACCTCGACACGCCGCTGGGCGTGGATGCGTCCGTTACACGGCCGCCGCCGGCCATTGCGCGGCCGGAGCAC
>JAGRIN010000599.1 GCA_020443245.1 Pseudomonadales bacterium | reverse complement strand
CATTGACTCAGCCGGAAACAAGGCGGTTGATATCGTTATAGAAGGCAAATGCCATCAGCGTGACCAGCAGCGCCATGCCAATCTGCTGTCCGATTTCCATCACGCGTTCGGAAACGGGGCCGCCCTTGATTATTTCGACAATATAATACATCAAGTGACCGCCATCCAATAAGGGTATGGGAAGCAGGTTGAGCACGCCCAGGCTGATGCTGATCAGGGCCAGGAATTTGATGTAGTAAGATAGCCCAAGTTTTGCGGATTGTCCGGCATAGTCCGCAATCGTGACCGGTCCGCTAAGGTTCTTCCAGGAAATATCCCCAACAACCATCCTTCCCAGCATCTTCAAGCTGAACAGGGAGGTTTCCCAGGTTTGATCAAATGCCTTTCCGAGGGATTCGAGCGGCCCATATTTCACGATGGTCATCAGCGCGGTACGATCGAAATCTCCCTCCCGTACTCCGATGCCGATGCGGCCGACGCGCCTGCCGCGATCATCGGCTCCAGCCGGCACCACAGAGAAACGGA
>JAGRIN010000005.1 GCA_020443245.1 Pseudomonadales bacterium | reverse complement strand
GCCTTGTCCTTATCGCCCTGGCGTTCATCTCGCTGCGGGCCTTCTGTGCCGGCCCGGAGACGGAGAAACTCTGCCTGTGGCGAGTGCAGCATAGCGCCGCGACCGTTTACTTGCTGGGGTCCGTCCACGTCATGATGCCGGGCGATTATCCGCTGCCTGCAACGATCGAGGCTGCTTTCGGCGACGCTGATACCGTTGTGGTAGAGGTCGACATGGACCAGGTCGACCCGGCAGAGATGACCGCCCTCACGCGCGAACTCGGGTTCTTCGGGCCGGACCAACAGCTCGTCGACGTGTTGTCTGCATCGACGAACGCGAAGCTCAAAGATTACCTCACGACCGAGGGCCTGCCGCCGGATCGCTTTGAGCAGATGCGCCCGTGGCTCGTGTCCATCACCCTGGGCGCCAGTGCATTGTCCGCGTTGGGCTTCTCCGATGAGTATGGTATCGATGAGCATTTCCTGCGAGCGGCCCGCCGGGACGGCAAGCGCGTGGCGCAGCTCGAAACGTTTCGGGAGCAGATACAACTGCTGGCATCCGATCCCTTGCCCGTCCAGGACGTTGCGCTACGAGCGACCCTTGATGAACTGGACGGCATGAAGGAAGAGGTCGACGAGTTGATGGCTGCCTGGCGTGCCGGTGACGCGGATCGCATGTACAGTTTGTCGATGGCGCCGGTCGATGAATATCCGGAGCTCGAGGACCAGATGCGCCGGCTCATCGACGAGCGGAACAAGAAGATGGCCGAAAAAATCCGCGGCTATCTCGGACGTGAGGGAACCTGGATGGTCATTGTGGGCGCACTGCACATGGGAGGAGAGCACGGAATCCTGAGGCTGTTGAGCCAGGACTTCACCATCACGCAGTTGTCGCGGTAAGATTGGGGCCGGCCACCTGCATTGGCCAGCCACCCGTCACGGCAAAGCGGTCCCCGCAATGTCATCTTCGACAGCAGCTTCTCCTGAAGCCATCATCTTTCGCGATTCCTGAGACGGGTCACGGGTTGCCCATCGTTTGAGGAATCGATCATGCACAGGATTGCATTCATCGGATCGTGCTGGCACAAAGCGATCGTGGACCAGTTTCGCGAAGCGTTCACGTCCCGGATCAGCGAACTGGAACAGGGCGAAGTCGACATCGAGTACATCGAGGCCCCCGGTGTCGTGGAAGTACCGCTGCTCGCGCGGCTGTGCGCAGACCGGCAGCAGTACGACGCGATTGTGGTCTCAGGCCTCGTTGTCGATCACGGCGTCTACCGCCACGAGTTCGTCGCCCAGTCGGTGCTGGACGCGATCATGCGTGTCCAGTTGGATACCCGTATCCCGATAATCTACGGCATCCTCACGCCGCAGGATTTCCTGAGCGAGGGGAGGGAAGCCTTCTTCCTTGAACATTTCA
Organism: Pseudomonadales bacterium; assembly: GCA_020443245.1. Classification (GTDB taxonomy): domain Bacteria; phylum Pseudomonadota; class Gammaproteobacteria; order Pseudomonadales; family Azotimanducaceae; genus JANQJA01. The sequence continues at coordinate 24,973 of JAGRIN010000005.1, read as the reverse complement.
TCGTCAAGGGCCACGAGGCTGCCAACGCCTGCTCGAAGATGCTGGCAAACCTCTCGAGGCTGGCCGCATAAAGTTGTGGGGCGAAACCGGTCACCGGTTTCGCCTTGTTCTATTATTCTATAAAAAATAAAAGGTTATCGCACATACCTCATGTTGAAAGAGAATTTACTTTAACTTGAGGATTGTGCTGCCGGCACGTATCCTGCGCTTCTCAAGTCACCAGACGGAACCCGCAATGAAGTACCTGCACACCATGGTCCGCGTGAAGGACATCGACGAATCCCTCGACTTCTACTGCAACAAGTTGGGGCTGACTGAACTGCGCCGGATCGACAACGAAGGCGGGCGGTTCACCCTCGTGTTCCTTGCTGCCCCGGGAGACGAGAACGCGCAGGTGGAACTGACCTGGAACTGGGACGGTGACGACCTGGGTGACGGTAGTCGCAACTTCGGTCATCTTGCCTACGCAGTCGAGAACATCTATGACACGTGCCAGCGTCTCATGGATGGCGGGGTCACGATCAGCCGCCCACCGCGAGATGGGCGCATGGCCTTCGTGCGGTCGCCTGACAAGATCTCCATCGAGATTCTCCAGGCGGGTCCTGCGCTGGAGCCGGCGGAACCCTGGAAGTCGATGGAGAATGTTGGCGAATGGTAGCAAGCCCCTGACCAGCGCCTTCATCAATTCGTTTGCCCCCGGCCGTCCCGATGCGGTACAACGGGAGCAGGGGAAGGAACGAGAGGGATCAGATGGCTACCTACATCATGCTCAGCACGTTGACCGACGAAGGGCGCAAGACCCTGAAGGAGCGTCCTGAACGCCTCCAGGAGGTCAACAAGGAAGTCGAGTCCATGGGCGCGCGCGTCACATCGCAGTACGCCGTCATGGGCGGGTACGACTTCGTGAATATCATCGAGGCACCCACCAACGAGGTCATGGCGCGCCTTGCCGTCGAACTCGGCTCACGGGGAACCATCCAGATCACCACGTTGCCCGCGATCGGCGTCAACGAGTTCGTGGAGATGCTTGCGGGCAAGTCACCGGGCGGCGCATAGCATGCCGGCCTATGTCCTGCTGACCCGGCTTTCGACTGCCGGGATGCGCAGCGTTGTCGCCGAGCCCGACAAGCTCCGGGATGTGAAGCGAACACTCGAGGAGTACGAGGCGAGCGTGTTGGCCGACTATCACCTCCTCGGCAAGTACAATCACTGCACCATCTTTGAGGTCTCCGACAACTTCCGCGCGCAACGTGCTGCGCTGCAGCTCGAGCTGACGAGTGCCGAAGACACGATGCTGCTGCCAGCGATCGACCTGCCGCTGTTCCAGCGCATGGTGTCGCAGGAGATCCGGACCGAAGGACCGCACGAATGGCAGGTGTCGTGGTGGGCACGGAGTATCCGCTTCTGCTTCCGCTGGTATCACTTCTCGCGGCACATCTGGAAGCACTGCAAACCCTTTACCGTGACAGGCCGGGAAAACTTCCAGGGCCTGAAGGGGCCCTGCATTGTCGTGGGGAACCATACCAGCCACTTCGATGCGCTGGCGATCTACCACGGGCTGCCCCAGCGCATTAAGTCGAATATCTATTTCGGCGCGGCGGCCGATCGCTGGTTCCTGAAAGACGGGGGCGGACGCAAGGAGCTGGCGCTCCAACCCTGGTATAACTCGCTCATTGGCGCCTCATTCCCGATACGGCGCGGAGGCGGTTCTGCAACACTGGATTACTCGAAGTGGCTGCTTTCGCAAGGTGCGAGCCTCGTCATCTTCCCCGAGGGAACGCGTTCAACCTCGCGAAAGATGTCCCGGTTCAAGCACGGCGTGTCCCTGCTTGCCCTCGAAATGGGAGTCCCGGTTGTACCGGTCTATCTCACCGGGCTCGCCAGGCTCCGGCCGAAGGGCACCAACCAGATCTTCCCGGGACCTGCAGGTGCCCACATCCAGCCCCCGATTGTTTTCGAACCCGGGACAGCTGTGCCGGACGCCACGAAGCGTATCTATGATGCGTTGAACGATGTACACCAGCGCGTGGTTGAACACGGCGACGTTGCGGCACCGTGGGACTGGGAGGCGCCGATCAGGAGGGAAGCGGAGCCGGCGCAACGCGACGCCGCCTGATGAGGCGTCGCATTACCCTGGATTCCCTGCGCGGGAGAAACCGGTTGAGAAGTCAGTCGGCCAGTGGGCCGGGACGTTGTTCGGGCGCCGCTGTCGGCAGCAGTACCAGGTCATTGGTCTTGGTTTTCTGCGCAATACGAAGCCCGTTGCGGATGCCTTCCTTGTAATCGTCAGACAGGACTTTCCACTGCCGCTCGTTGTTGTCCCACACGCCGCTCAGTTCGCCGTCCGGCGTCTGGAAGCAGAGAACCGCGCGGCCCCAGCGGAGCACGTCAACCTGGCGTTGCTTGCCATCGATCTCGAGAAAGTCCGAATAGACTTCCTGGGTGTTGCCGTAATCGATCTCTTCTTTGTAGGCATCGACAACCTGGCGGAATTTGTCGGCGATGGAGAGGTCCGTACGGTCGAGCATGTAGCGGAGCTGTGTAATCTTCTCGCGGCGCGCCTCGATCTGGAAGGGCGCGTCGAGTTCGATGAAGGTCGCGAGGTTCTCGATCATGCGTTCGGTCAGCGGACCGATCTGGCGCCGTGTCTCGGTGACGGAGTCGATCGAATCCCTGAGGGTCGCCATCTCGCGTTCTTGCGCCCGGAGCAGCGTTTCCTCCTGCGCGTTGTAGGTCTTGAGGCCGTCGGTAAAGGTCGTGACCTGGATGTATTCCTTCAGCAGCGCGTCCTCACCGCCTTGCTCCTCCGCCACTGCGGTCGATGCGCCAAGGAGTGCCACGCTGAACGCCAGGGCTACAACTGGCTGCCTCATTCGAATTACTTTCATACCGCCTCTGCCCGGATTCGAAAACTGCGACAGAATCCCGTTCTCGCGCCTGATTGTCAAGCGCGAGGCCGCGAATCGCGGCGATCTTTTGGATATAGTGATCCCTTCACAGGGGGCAAATCGGGGATCGCGGCATGAAGAGTGACGTGATGTTGTTCGTGCGGGATGTGGAGGCTTCTTCTGCGTGGTACCAACGGCTGCTGGGCGCCAGGAGCGGGCACGGGGGGCCGGAATACGAAATGATCGTCGATAACGAGGGCAATCTCCTGTTCCAATTCCATCGACTGGATGGCGACGAGCATGGCATCAACCTGGACGAGGACGCCTCGCCTCGCGGTGCCGGGGTGCTGGTCTATGTCACCGTTACCGACGTCAACGAGGTGTACGATCGCGCGCTCGCCCTATCGGCGAGCGTTTCCGGCAAACCCGCTTTCATTGAGCTGGCCGGCCATACCGAGTTCATCGTCAACGACCCGGACGGCTACGCGCTCGCCATTTGCACGCGGGGGAACCATGAGCGCTGAGAGCCCCCCGATGAGGGTCAACACCCTGCGGATTCCCGTCAGGGATCTGGTTGGTTCGCAGGACTTTTACCGGGAGGCGCTCGGACGGGAACCCGCATTCGGGAACGCCGAGGAGGAATATGTCGGATTCTTTCTCGACAACGTGACCGTTTTGCTCGAGGCGCAGGAACCCGGCGGTTTTGAGGCCGGACGCTATCTCGGCTTCAGCCTCGAGGTACCCGACGTCCGTGCCTTTTACGATGATGCAGTGGCGCGAGACATCCCGTTTGCCCATCCGCCCGAGATACAGCCCTGGGGCGGTATCATGACGCATGTCATCGACCCGGACGGTAACGTCTTCTCAGTGATCCAGATGGAGGAGACACAGGATCCCGGAAAGGACGTTCACGCCTGACGCGGTCCTTTACAGGGTGAAGGCCTGTCGCTATAGTTAGCGCCCTAACTATTAGGGAGCATATTATGGAGCTGCCGATCAAGGATACGCCGTCGCTGGCGCTGATCCAGCGCGGCTACGGTGGCGCCGTCGATGTCGAGGCCATCTCGGATTGCATGCAGTTGCTTCGACTGGCCAAGGTCCTGCTCGGGTTCTTCTATGCCAGATTCGCTGAACACGACATCTCGCCCGGCAAATACTCCGTACTCATGGAATTGCTCGCGCAGGAAGAGGATGAGTCGTTGTCGCCATCGATCCTCGCTGAACGCATTGGCGTCACCCGTCCCACCATCACCGGGTTGATTGACGGCCTCGTTCGCCAGGGATTCGTCCTGCGTCGCAATCTCGAGCAAGACCGCCGTGGTGTTGCCATCAGCCTGAGTGATGCTGGCAGGGAATTCATGAGGTCGTTCCTGCCAGGTCAGTTCGATGCCATGGCAGGCGTCGTGTCAGCGCTTTCGGCAGGCCAGCGCCAAGCGCTGCGGGACGCACTCACCACACTGGAGGGTTCACTCCGATGAAGCGTATCGAGCGTATATTGGTGGCAGTTGCTGTGGTCGCGTTCCTCTATGCCATTGCCGGGAATTACATCGCGCTGCCAGGCTATCTCCGTTTCCTCGAGCGGGGCGGCACGTCGGCCGCCGGCAATCATATGGACATGGCGGTCGTGCTCGGTGCGATGCGCACGATCCTGTGGATGTACGCGTTCAATCTTGGCGCCATGGCACTGTACTTTCTCGACTTGCGACGACTTGACCGGCGATATCTTCGCATCGGCATGGCCATCGCGGCCATCTGGATTGCGTTCTGGTCGCTTCCATCCTTGCCCCGGATGCCCGCGGCGTTTTACATCACCGCGGGGTCGGCGGTCCTCCTCGCAATCTTCGCTGTTCATGTCGGCGGTGGAAACCATCGACCGGAGCGCGCGCGCTTCCTGTTCTCGACGGCCGTCCTGTTTCTCGCCATGGCAACCTGGGAGGTATGTGGTCTCGGCAGCACGGGCCGCATCCTGCACCCTGAACAAGTCGTACTGGAAAGGTCGCAGACGCTGCTCGCTACCCAGACGACGAAGTTGATGCTGGCCTTCTTGATCGGTTGGGGGTGCCTCGCGGCTTCGTTGCGGGGCGGGACAATTGTGGGTAACTTCTCGCCGCACTAGAATAATGCCGGCGTGGGGCTGTAGCTCAGCTGGGAGAGCGTAGCGTTCGCAATGCTAAGGTCAGGGGTTCGATCCCCCTCAGCTCCACCACGTCCTGAACGCTACACGAGCGAGGCTGCCATGCCCTTCATCTTCCTCGCGTACAACATCGTTTTTGTGCGCATAGTGGCCTGATCGCGCGTGGCCAGATTCAAGCTGATCCCCGAGGTCCACCTGGTGTTGCGCCGCCGAAGCGAAATCCTGCTGCTTTTGCGTGCCAATACGGGCTACAAGGACGGCCAATACAGCGTGGTCGCGGGTCATGTGGACGGCGGCGAGTCAGTCACGACCGCAATGAGTCGTGAGGCAATGGAAGAGGCGGGGATCGAGATTGCACCCGCGTCACTACGACTCTTTCACGTGATGCATCGACGCGACCTTGATGAACGTGTCTCCTTCTTCTTCGAGGCGCTGACATGGTCCGGTGAGCCGCGCAACATGGAGCCGCACAAGTGTGATGACCTGTCGTGGTTTCCCTTGTCATCGTTGCCGGTGAACATGATCGGATACGTCCGTACTGCGATCGAACGCGGGCTGGACGGAATGACCTACTCGGAATATGGCTGGGAGACAGAGGGCGGAGATGATTGACGTAATCGGTATCGACCATCTCTACGTCGCAGTGTCGTCACTGCAGCGTGCCGAGACATTCTACGACGTCCTGCTCGGTCGCGTTCTTGGATTTCGCAAGAACCGTTTCGAGATCGGCGACACGGCCCATGTGCAGTACTACAACCGACACTTCGGATACGTGCTGCGCCCGGCAGTCGGGGAAGTCGCACAGGGGCAGGGTGGTCCCGGCCTCCATCATTTCTGTTTTCGCGTCGAGACCATCGACGACGTGAGACGCGTCGCGAGCGAACTGCGCAACGCCGGCATCGAAGCGACACCGGCGCGAGCCTACCCCGAATATGCCGAAGATTATTGGGCCACCTTCGTGCGCGATCCGGACGGTATGCGCCTCGAGATCACGAATTATCGTGCCGAGCGCCGTGACCGGCACGATCACTGGGACCCCGGCACCTGAATGCCTCCAACACTGCAATATTCCGTTCGCCCCGACGTTTCTGGAAAGCAGTGAAAGATTCAAAAGACTCACGACTTCGGTCGTTCATCGAAGCCGAGCGCCAGCGACTGGTTGGTTATGTTCGCTCGCTCGTCTCGGAGACAGCGGATCTTGATGCGGAGGATATCGTGCAGGACGTACTCGCAAGGTTGATTGAACGACCGGAAGGAATGATTCCTTTGGACAATCTCGCAGCCTACGTCTATCGGTCATTGCGTAACCGTGTCATCGACGGTGTCCGGGCGCGCAGGCCCAACGTTTCTATCGACGCGGAAGATGACGATGGACTTCGCCTGGTTGACTTGCTGCGAGACCGCCGACCCGATGCCCTCGAGGTGCTGCAGACCGAGGAGGGCAGGCGTGAGCTTTTCGAGGCGCTGGCGCAACTCAGCGAAATCGAGCGCCGGGTTGTCATCGCGCACGAGTTTGAGGGTACGGGATTCAAGGCCATGTCGGCGGCATGGAACATGCCGGTCAACACGCTCCTGTCCCACAAATCCCGCGCCATCCGAAAATTGCGTAAACATCTGGACAGATCCTGAGGAGGAAAGCATGGCCAGGTACCTTGAAGGTGACAAGAAATACAAGGTGTTTTTCTGGGGCACGATCGGTGCGATCGCCGCGATCGTGCTCTTCGTCGTGTTCGGCTTCTTCGTGAAGGTGCTGTGGAACAACACGATCGCAGAAATCTTCGAAGTGAACGCCATTACTTTCTGGCAGGCAGTCGGCATATTCATTCTCGCCAAGCTCCTGTTCGGATTCGGTAGCGGAAGCGCCCGGGGATTCCGCCGCGGTTCAAGGCGCAGGCATGGTCGTCACGCGCCGCCGAATCCGGATGACGACGACGCGTTCCGGCAATACTGGGAAAGCGAGGGCAAAGTCGCCTACGAAACGTTCCTCGCGGGCCGCGACGGGGAAGCGGGACACGACAAGACGTGACCATCGATTCACGAAAGCGGCCAGCCGTGGTCTTTGGCAAAGGTGCGATTTCTCGCGCATACTTTGACGATGGTGCAGAAACCCTCGCAGAGACAGGACCTGAAGCAGGTCATTTACGACGTCATCTTTGGATTCGAGTCGAAACCGGGCCGGCTCTTCGACATCGTCCTGATCTGCCTGATCCTGCTGAGCGTCTCGGCTGTCATGCTGGACTCGATTCACGTGTTGCACGCCCGGTACGGCAGCATTTTCTACAAGCTCGAGTGGTTCTTTACGATTGCCTTTACCATTGAGTACGTGCTCCGTGTCTACAGTTCACCCGAACGTCGCCGGTACGTCCTCAGCTTCTACGGCATCGTTGACCTGGCCTCGATCCTGCCGACCTACATAGCGTTTCTCTACCCCTCGGCCGCTTACCTGATTGTTATCCGCATCATGCGGGTGCTCAGGATTTTTCGAATATTGAAGCTGTTCCGCTATATCGGCGAGGCCAATCTGCTCTTTTCCGCGCTGTACAATTCGCGGCGCAAGATCTTCGTCTTCCTGTTCTCCCTGACGACGCTGATCGTGATCTTCGGCGCGTTGATGTTCCTGATCGAAGGACCGGAAAACGGCTTCGACAGTATTCCGGTGTCCATTTACTGGGCGATCGTTACAGTGACCACGGTGGGGTATGGCGACATATCACCGAAGACCCCACTCGGCCAGGCGATCGCGGCGGTCGCGATGATTTGTGGCTACGCGGTGATCGCGGTGCCAACGGGCATCGTCGGCGCTGAAATCATGAACGAACTCAATCGGGAGCGTGGCCGCACCGTCAGGACCTGCGGTCGCTGCCGGAAGACCGGGCACGAGGTCGGTGCGGTTTACTGTAACCGGTGCGGCGAAGCACTGGATCGGGTCGCGCCGGATCATGAATGACTTTTGCTGAAACTTAATGTTCGTATGGCATCATGGCAGGTCTCACAAGGACCTGGTTGACCGGGGACAGGCATGATCGTCGTGTTCATCTATGGGCCGGCTGCCGCTGGCAAGTACACCATCGGCTCCCTTCTCAGTGACCGGACAGGTTTGCCCTTGTTCCACAACCATCTTGCGGTCGATGCAGCGAAGGTCCTGTTTGAATTCGGGTCAGCCTCATTCATCCGGATGCGCGCCGAGATCTGGCGCCTTGCCTTTGCTGAAGCTGCGAGCCAGGGACGTTCTTTCATCTTCACATTCCAGCCGGAGGCGACAGTCGATCCCGGATTGATTGACGAGTTGGTGTCGACTGTCGAGAAAGCAGGTGGCCAGGTATTGTTCGTGCAACTCGAATGTTCGACGGCGACGACGCTCCAGCGCCTTGGGAATGAGAGCCGGACGCGCTTCGGCAAGTTGATCGATACCGAGGCATACCTGAAAGTGCGCAGCGAGGGCGGGTTCGAGTTTCCGCCGATGCCGGTGGCCGCGATTACGATCGATACCGAAAGGATGGATCCGGTGACCGCCGCCGCGACGATCGAACGCAAGATGCGTGAATTGGCCCCGTAGGGCCGGCACTCAAGGTGCGAAGAGCCCGTAGTAAACGAGTGCAGAGACCAATCCGACGATAATCAGCAGGCCGAGGAACGATTTACCGGCACGTCGATTTGCCTCGTGCATCTTGCGGCCAAGTTCCGGATGGTTATCGAGATACGCCTCGACAATCTCCTTGGCTTCCTTCAGGCCCGTCCCGTACGTCTCGCGTACTGCCTTGATGGCTTCGATCTTGCTGCCATGTGCCAGCGCGCTCACCGCCGACGTCGGCAACTCGACAACCTTGTCCGTATCCATCGCGACTGTCTCCCCGGCTGTCCCGCGACTACTATACCCCTGAACAGGTACCATGGCCCTTTCCCTGGGATAAGGCGAGCGATTTCATGCCATCGAAGCACAACATATTACTCATCACGACCGACCAAATGCGCTACGACGCACTGGGCTGCAACGGCGGCACCGTCGCGAGAACGCCAGTTATCGACGGCCTGGCGAGTCGAGGTATCAACTACCGTCGTGCGCACAACCAGAACGTCGTGTGCATGCCGGCGCGCGCGACGATCATCACGGGACAGCATGTCGAGACACACGGCGTATGGATGAATGGCGTTTCGCTGCCGGAGGATACGCCGACGATTGCTCACTGGCTCGGCGAACACGGATACCGGACTGCGCTGCTCGGCAAGGCGCATTTCGAACCCTGGCTGGGTGACCCCGCTATCTTCTATGAAAACCGGATGGCAGGTGAGGACAACCGCGGCCCCCATCGGGGTTTCGAGCGAATGGAGCTCGCCAACCATTTCTTTGAGGGGCACAGCCATTACGACCGCTGGATGGAAGCGAACCACAAGGCCGAGAAGGCGAATTTCTACCCAATGGTGACAGCGAAAGGCCAGAACACCATCGGTCGGGGCGATACCGGTGCGATCCAGGTCTGGCCGACAGACGTGCCGCGATCCCTGTACCACACTGATTGGGTGGCGGACCGGACCATCGACTGGCTGTCCGGCCTGCCAGGCACCGACCCGTTCTTCTGCTGGATGAGTTTTCCCGATCCGCATCATCCGTGGGACCCGCCCGCATCGGAAATCCATCGCGTCAACTGGCGAGACGTACCGTTGCCCGACTTGTACTCGGAAGACGCCGCAGAACGGGAGCGATTGCTGGCGGACAAACCGCCACATTGGCGCGGCTATTACGACGGATCTCTCTGGACCAATCTCGAGTCCCCGCGGGAGTTCGCGCCCAGGTCGCTGACACCGGACCAGATTCGCGAAATCAACGCGATGAATCATATCGAGAACGAACTGATCGATGAGGCGTGCGGCCGCGTCATCGCCTGGCTCGAGGCGCAGGGCAGGCTCGACGATACGGACATCTTTTTTACGACAGACCACGGTGAATTGCAGGGCGACTTCGGTCTCTTGTTCAAGGGTCCGTATCATGTCGACGCGTTGATGCGCCTGCCGATGATCTGGGCGCCGGCGTCCAGTACGTCACCGGTCGCTGCGGTGGTCGATCGCCCGGTCGGCCACCTGGATCTCGCCAGCACGTTCTGCCAGGTTGCGGGGATCGACACACCGGAGTGGGTCGAAGGCAGGCCGCTGCCGCGGTCAGGCGAGGAAGCGATGGCGCAAAAGAGGGAATATGTGTTGACGACATGGGATTCCGAGCACGGCCCGGTCGACATGCACCAGAAGTCGATCTATCACCACGATGGCTACCTGTGCACGACCTACGAGAAGAGCGCGCTGTACGACGGCAGCGAGGGCGAGTTCTACAACATGCGTGAGGACCCGGGCCAGCGCGTCAACCTGTGGGCGGACCCGGGATATCGTGCGAGGCGTGATGAACTGGTCGCCTTACTCTACGACGCGCTACCGAAACCGCGATCGCCGAGGCTGGACCGCAAGGCCCCCGTCTGACATCGGGACCTGTCAGCGCAATACGACGACGTCACTCTGGACGTGGTAGAGAATTGTCTCGGAGGTGTTGCCGAGCACGAGTCCCTTCAGTCCATCGCGCGCAACGGTGCCCATGACCAGCAGTTCCGCACCGGTCGAGTCGACCTGGTGGCCGACGGCGACAGCGGTTGTTCCTTCCTCGATGTGCAGGTACCGGTACTTCACCGATTCTTCGTCGGCAAGCTTGTTGACCGTGGTGCGAATTTCGGACTCGATCTCGCCTTTCACGCGGTCAAAATCGATCGGTACCGTGTTGGGCCCGATCCATGGCTGCACGAACGGGTGGGCAACGACCACGTCGAGTTCGCCTTCGAGTACCTGTGTCAGGCCGGCGGCCTCGCGCAAAATCGCGCGGTTCAAGGTCTCCTGTTCTTCGTGCAAAACGTCGATCGCCGCGAGGACAACCGGTGACGCTTTCCAGGCCTGCGACTTGACGATCATGACGGGTATCTCGGCGTGTCGCAGCAAGTTCCAGTCCTGCGGTGTACGCATGACGGCATCCAGTCCATGTGGCTGGTGTGCAGCCTTCACCACAAGGTTCGCCTCACAATCCCTGGCGGCATCGAGAATGCCGGCGTATTCGTCCTTGTTCCAGATGGTCGCGGATTCGATAACCTTCACGTTCAACGAAAGCCCATCGAGGAAGTCCTGCAGCCAGGATTCCTCTGCTTCCATCAGGTACGTCTTGAGCTGCTGTCGGTCTGCCGCGTCGTGGATGCTGGCATCAACGTTTGCATCATAGATAACGCGGACGATATGCAGTTCCGCGTTGGCTGCCTGCGCCAACTCTGCGGCCTTTTCAACGACAAAACGTGCCGTGTCGTCCTGTTCGACGGCGACCAGGATCCGATTGAGTGAGAGCATCGATACCTCCAGGGTTGGTATGAACGTGTTTCAAGTTTAGCGGTCGGCCGACTTTCGGCCTTGATGTATATCAATCGTACAACCGGTTCGGAATTTCGGCCTGTCGTCGTGCAAATGGTGCCATTGGTATCGGGCATGTGGCACAGTGATGACGCTATGGTTTTAGAGTCGGCGATGCGCTACCGGTTCAATTCCCTGCTTCTCTTCTCGATGCTGGTGCTCCTCATTCCGGCCTCGTGCAACAGTGTCGACGCGCAGCCGGAAGCCGCTGACGAGTTGCTTGTGCCCTGTCCTGCATCGCGTCCTGAAGTCTGCACCATGATCTACGCGCCGGTCTGCCATCGAACGAACCGGGGCGAGCGTGGTATATCGCCCAGCGCATGCGCTGCCTGCGCCCGAATCGACGTTGTCGGCTACTCGGAGGGAGAGTGCGCGCCCAGTCCCTGATCCATCCAGTGGTTGTGTCAACCGCGCTTTTGCTGGCGTTGGCCGGATGTAGCGGTGGCGGAGGCGGCGGTTCCACGGCACCGGTTAATGAGGCGCCGCTCCCTGCTTTTACCCTGTCAGTCTCGTCGGGTATCGCGCCGCTGGACGTCGCATTCGATGCAACCGCATCGAGCGACCCGGACGGTCGTATCGTTACCTGGCGCTGGGACTTCGGCGATGGATCTGCTTCGACCGGGCCGCAAGTGAGCCATGTTTTCAACTCGCCCGGGACCTATGACGTGCAACTTACGGTCACTGACGACGACGGTCGTCAGGCCGGGACCGCGCGGACTGTCGAGGCGGACCAGTCCGGGCCGCAGGGAACCGTTTCGCTTGGCCGGGTGACAGGCGTCATTGTCGAAGCTTTCGATACGAACGGACGGTTGCTGGGATCGACGACTACCGATGGTGAAGGTGCATTCGGCCCGATCGCGATCGTACCCGACTACAGCGGGCCGCTGCGCCTCGTGGCGCGGTTCGCCGAAGGCGCATCGTACATCTGCGACTTTCCTGACGACTGTGTAACGGCGAATGGAAGGATCGCGTTCGGTGACGTCGTTCCGTTTCCTGACGATGTCACACTGTCTGTCTACCTGCCACGAATCGAACCGCTCGCGAATATCAACGTGTTCACCACGGCGGCGGCATCGATCGTCGATGGGCAATCGCCGGTCAGCGCGGCTGCGATCGATAGCGCCAACAACGACATCGAGCGTCGCCTCGAGTCAGCGTTCGCTGGCAGCCTCGACACGGACCTGTGCGCGGTGCCTGCGCAAGGCGGCGCCTGTGCGCAGGGTCAGCTGTATCGCATCGAGAACGTGGATTTGCGTTCACCGGTCACGACGGGTGACGCATCGCAACGCGCATCCGCGCTCTTGCTTTCTGTGCTGGGCGCCGGCGTGCTCGGTCTTGTCGACCCTGATGGAGGCGACAATGCGTTTGCTTCCGTGCTGGCGGCAATCAATGCCCTGGCGAAAGGCTTGCGCCAGGACCGGTTCGCCTCGAACGGCGTTGTGGGAAACGATGACGCGGGCCAGATCGAAGCGGACGAACTGATTGCCGCGGGCGGCCAGGCATTGCTCGTCCTTGCGTCCGGAACCGGGCGAGATGACATTGCCAGCAGCCTGGGCGTTGCGAGCCCGCGTGATTTTGCGCGCGCGTTGATCGACTTGTCCGGCGTATTGTCGCGAGATCGAAATGAGGTCCCTCTTGTCGAGTTGGACACAGATGGCGACGGCGTAACGGATCTCATGGAGGTCCGCAACGGGAGTAGCCCGATCCTTGCCGACACGGACGGCGACGGTGTCGATGATGCCCACGATGCTTTCCCCCTTGACGACAGCGAAACCACCGATACAGATGGCGACGGTATCGGCAATGTCGCCGATGATGATGACGATGGTGACGGGGTGGCTGACGCGCGCGACCCGGACCCGCTCGACAATTTAGTGACGCCGCCGACGGCCCGAATTGTCGTGGACGCCACGACCGCCCCTGCGCCCGCGGTGCTCACGTTCGATGCGTCCGGTACTGACGCTGGTGCACCGGGCGACACGATCGTCCACTACAGCTGGTCGTTCGGTGACGGCAGTGAAGGTGTCGTACCTGTTGTGCAGCACACGTATACCTCTCCCGGCGTTTATGAGGTGATACTCGATATTGAAAACTCCGAAGGCTTTCGGCACAGCGCCAGTGTGCAAGTCGAAATTGTCGAGGCGACCGGACCGTTCGGCGTGAGCGGCAGTATCAGCGTTGCGGACAGCATCGCGGTTGACAGTGACGTGAACGACTCCGCATCGACGCCGATCCCGAATGACACGCTGGACTCCGCACAGCGTATTTCGAACCCGGTACAACTGGGCGGCTACCTGAACCAGGCAGGCGGTGGACCTGACTACGACGGTCGCGGAAAGACAGTACAGACCGGCGACCTGGATGACGTGTATCGCTTCCATGCGGCGGGCGGGGAAGTGGTCAATCTCGTGAGCATCGATCCCGTCTCGCTCGATATCGACCTGTACCTCGTGGATGAGCAGGGCACGATCGTGGACTACTCGCAGGGAACAGGTGAATTCGAATCGGTGACGGTGCCGGCGGGCGCAGGGACCTACTATGTGGTGCTGGATGTCTTCACGGGCGGACCGACGGGCGGATCGAACTACATCCTGCGTATCGGCGATGACACGCCACTCGGGCCGGCTGGCTACAGCGCACAGGCAGAACTCGTACCAGATGAACTGATTGTCCAGATGGACCCGGCAAAGCCCGCGCGTGTGCGCGACGCATTGATGTCGCGGATCATGGCCGAGACGCCGGAGGTCCGGTCTGGTGGCGCCGGTCCTTCGCTGTATCGCTTCGGTGCAAGGGTCCAGAACCTCATGAATCCACGTCACGGCTTACGTCGCCCTGGCGGGAAGTTCACGCCGAACCGTTTCGCGACCGAAGAGATGGCGGCACGCTACCGCACGCTCCGTAGCGCGAAGGTCATGGCCCGGGACCCTGCAGTTCGCTACGCAGAGCCCAACTACATGAGACATGCCCTCGCGGAGCCGAATGATCCACGGTATCCAGCCCAATGGCATTACCGGGCAATCAACCTGCCCGAGGCGTGGGACCTGACCACCGGCAGTGACACAGTCGTCGTGGCTGTCGTGGACACAGGTATCGTTGCGAGCCACCCGGACCTTGCCGCACGCATCAGTGCGGACGGATACGATTTCATCAGTTTCGCGACCACCCCGACCAGCGACCAGGCCGGGGGTTCCCGCGACGGCGATGGTGCCGACGCTGATCCGGCGGACCCGGGAGAGGGTTGTGGCACTGTGCCGAGCACCTTTCACGGGACACACGTCGCAGGCACGATCGGCGCTGCGACTGACAACGGCATCGGCGTCGCGGGTGTGACCTGGCGTGGCCAGATTATGCCGCTGCGGGCACTGGGCGCCTGCGGCAGCGGCACGTCGTTCGACGTCATGCAGGCAGTGCTTTACGCCGCCGGACTCGCCAATGTCACGGGCGAGTTGCCTTCGCATCGAGCCGATGTCATCAACCTGAGCCTGGGGTCGACGTCCGGCAGTCGCAGCGAGCAGGATGTCTATGCGGCAGCCCGCGCCGCGGGGGTGATTATCATCGCAGCAGCGGGAAACAACGCCGACAGTCGGCCGGGGTACCCGGCGTCCTACCCGGGAGTGGTGTCCGTCTCCGCGACATCGATTCAGGACAGGCTTGCCTACTACTCGTCGTACGGTTCATCAGTCGATGTTGCCGCACCCGGGGGAGACTCGAGCACCCCTGACATCGACTCTGATGGCAATCCGGACGAGGTGCTCTCCACGCAAGCACGCGACGGCGTGGCGGGACCGGTACCGGCCTATCAATACCTCCAGGGCACTTCTATGGCGACGCCGCATGTCGCCGGGGTTGTCGCGCTGATGAAGGCTGTCTACCCCGATTTGTCGCCGGACGATGTTGACAGGTTGCTTGCCAGCGGCGAGATGACGGACGATCTTGGCCCGTCGGGCCGCGATGACAGCTTCGGTTATGGACGCATCGATGCCCTGAAAGCTGTTCGGGCCGCGTATCGCCTCGCGAACCAGGGCGGCGCACCAGCGACGCCCGCAACGCTCTCCGTGAGCCCGGACGCGCTCAATTTCGGTCAACGGCTCTCGGTGCTGGATGTCGATGTCGAGAATGCCGGAGGAGGCACGCTCACAGTCAATTCTGTTTCGGTGAACGATCCGTTCGTCTCCGTTACCCCGCCAGGGTCGCCTGATGGGCTCGGCATTTATCATGTCGCGGTCGATCGAAGCGGTCTCGGTGATGGCGTCTACCAGAGTGTCGTGCAGTTTTCCGCCGGCGCGTCGAGTGCGACGGTCACGCTTCGTTTCGAGGTGGCAACGACGCAGACGGGGACCGGTGATGCCGGGATTCACTACGTGGTCCTGCTCGACCCCGACACGCTCGATGTCATCGCGCAGGTGTCTGCCACGCTCCAGGCAGGCAGGTATCAATTCGATCTTGGTGGAACAGGCACGAACGGGACGATTACCGCCGGCGCCTACCTGCTCCTGGCCGGTACCGATCGCGACAACAACGGATTCATTTGCGAGGAAGGCGAGGCCTGTGGGGCGTACCGGACGCTGGACCTGCCGGAAACCGTCTTCGTGAACGGGGAGGTCTCCGGTCTCGAGTTCAGTACGCGTTATCTGTTGACGATCCAGGATGCCGCGCCGGCAGACAAGGTCGATGGAGCGGGGTTGCCCCGACATGCGGGGATTCGATTGCTGCCGCGCGGGGATACGCGTGCTCGCTAATAAGTGCTGATGCCTGTCGCTTCCATGAACCAGTAGAGCCAGTGCAACCACCTGGCCCTGGCTTCGTAGGTTTCGTAGTCGACGGTGAACTGTCGGCCGCCGTCGTTGTGCCAGGTCTGCTCGAACACCTCGCTCGTGCGAACCAGTACCGGTGAGTCGGATGGCCCCTCAACCAGGACGTCAGTCTCCAGGTTGAAGTTGTCGAGGTTGCGCCGGGTGAAATTCGCCGAGCCGAGGATCAGCGAACTCTTGCCGTCGCGCCGGTGCGCGCACATCAGCTTGGAATGGCACTGTTCACCGTGTGTTGCGGCCCACCGAATCTGGATGCCGGCAGCATGCAGCTCTGCAGCGACGGGACGATTGGGTATGCCCGTCTTGGACCAGCCGAACGCATCCTTGTTGGGATCGAGGATCATCCGGATGGTGACGCCGCGGTCCTTTGCGTGATGTAGCGCCGCGAGGATATCCCGGTCGGCAAGATAAAACAGGATAAGGTCGATGGAATCGCCATCGGCGGTGCCGTCGATTAGTTCCAGGACGGCGTCCTTGATGCAACGCTCGGTCAACACCTGCAGGCGCGCTGGCCCGTTTTCGGCGGTCGGCTCGAACGCGAGCGCCGGAACCGGTTCACCGCACATTTCCATCACCGCTTTCTCGGTCAGGAAGAGGTCCGCGACGGCAGGCCCGGCAAACCGCAGCGCGACGTTGCGGTGAGCGAAACTTGCATTATGCGGGTTCGCGGTCGTGACGAGGCCGTGCCAGGTTTCGCCATCGTCGGCGAGTAGCGTTTTGCGATGGTTCGCCTTGATGTTGAAGATCCCCAGAAAGCTCCTGATCGAGATCGACCCGCCACCACCAAACGGGTTGTGCAGGGGGCCGCCCAGGCTGTTACCGAACGGCCTGACGAAGGCGCGCCACAAGAATGAGTAGACCGGAGAGCTGTCACGAAGCGGGTCGAGGTCGGTAACGATCAGGCGAATGCCTGCATCACGAAGTCGCTCGAAGTAAGGATTCGGCAGTCCGCCGTAGGCCGTATTGCAGGGGTCGGTGATGAAGACAATTTCAATGCCGGGCACAGTTGCCTTCTTTTCCACCAGCGCATCGGTCAACTCGTCCGTCAACCGGCGCTGCGGCACCTGGTCACGCGTCAGGAGTGCATTGAACAGGAACATGTCGAGCACAATGAGTCGTCGCGCTGCACCGATCATCGAGAGAATGTTGTCGAAGATTTCGTGATCGAGATGGAATATCCCTTCGTCATCGGACCAGGTTTGGTCGACCAGCAAGGCCATGCTTTCGGTCGGGTGTTTCTCGCCGGCGAATGCAATGCCGTACGGGAGGGTACGGAAGTCACGATAGCCGAGTGCCCGCCACAGTGGCGCCAGCGGTCCTCTTGCTATTCCAAAATACGGCACTGGTTGTTGTCTCCCGCGCTTACACTATGAGACACGACGTTCTATCATTGGCCGATGACGAATCTTCGGCTTATCACCTTCAACATCGCACACGGCAGGGGACTTTCCCTTTACCAGGGCTTTCACTCGGCGCGCTACATAGAACAGAACCTCAGGAAGATTACAAAAGTCCTGAATGATGCGGAAGCTGATTTTGTCGCCATGCAGGAGGTTGACGAGGATTCCTACTGGAACAAGAACATCAACCTGCTGGACGTCATCCGGCGGGAGACTGAATATCATCACAGCTACATCGGCATCAACAATACGCGCAGCGGCCCGCAGAACCTCTCATACGGCAACGCGATTCTGTCCCGCCATCCGATCAGTACGCGTCACAACCAGCCCTTTGCGCAGACGCGCATCGGTGGCAAGGGTTTCTTGTATGCCGAGATAGCAATTGGCAGCGCGATCGTGCCGATCGTGAACATTCACCTGGACTTTCGTTCGAGAATGCGACGCGTCGAGCAGATCGAGCAGGTCATCACGTTTATCGAAAGCCAGTCCGGTGTGAACGGTAACGGACGCTTCCAGCCGATCGTGTGCGGCGATTTCAACTGTCCGGCGCGACGTGAAGGAGACGCAGTTCACCGGCTCTTCGATTACCTGGAGCGCGACAAACACTATACGTTGCTTCCCGAGAAAGCCCGTACGTTCCCCGCCTATTTTCCGACGCGTACAATCGACTTCGTGTTTATGCCGCATCGTTATCGAATCCGGCATGCCCGGGTCCTGCCGGTTTATGTTTCCGACCATCGGCCGGTGCTCGTGGAATTCGAACCGGAACCGCGCACATGTGTGACACCCTGAATGTGGGAGACGTTGATTTCGCTCTCCGAGCGCTACGCGGGCGTGTTGCTGGCCCTCACGGTACTCTCGCTCGCCAGTGTCGCCGTGATGGCCACGTTGGGTACGAGACTCCTCGCACGACTGCCCGCAGACTATTTCGTCAACGACGCACGACGTCGCGAACACGACTCGCTTGCGCATTACCCTCGTGTTGCGCAGGTTTTGCTTCCCCTGGTCAAGAATCTCGCGGGCGCACTGTTTGTCGTGACCGGTATCGTGCTGCTCGTACTGCCGGGGCAGGGCGTGTTGACGCTGCTTGCGGGGCTCGCGCTCATGAACTTTCCCGGCAAGTACACGGCTGAACGATGGCTCGTTCGTCGTCGCCAGGTTCGACAGTCGATAGACTGGATTCGCCGAAGGGCAGGACAACCTCCGCTGGAACTCTGATCCTCACCTGCCTGCTGCTTGCCGCCTGCGGGGCGCAGGGAGCGTCACCCGTTGAAATCTGGCTCGCAAGCCTTCCCGAGTGCAACAGCTGCGAACTTTACGACCAGGTTGCAGCAGAGCGCGGTTACGGCGAAGCGCTTTCCTACCCGTCGCGCAACATGACGCTGGACATCCCCATCAAACAGATCGAGAAGACACGTCTCTCGAAGGAGGTTCGCTCGCAGCTGCCGGACGACATCGGTCCCGATTCCCCGTATTGGCCGTTCCAGCTACTCGTACTGGTGATGAAGGGCAATGATGTGCTTTATGCCGGAAACATCGCGGAGTCAGCCGACCTCGCGGGATTGCGCTATGACGACGCGGTCATGAATCCCCCGGCCCATCCGGTGGCCGACGATCCGGTATTCGACACGGCCGATCCTTACACCCGTTACTTCCTCGCGCACCTGAATCTCGAGTACTTCGTCGCAGTCGCCGCAGGTGAACGCGAACCCTATCCGCCTGCGATCCCCGTCGATCTTGGTTCGCCGCGCCCGGTTCCCCTCGCGCGTCATAATCTCGTGTTGTGGGGTTCGGCGGGCAACCCGCTGGAGAACGCGCTGTTCATTCCCATGCGCATGCGCGAAATTCGTGATGCCGTGCAGGACGCCGTGCGCGGGCAGATGCAGACTCTGGTCCTGTTCGGCGGTGGGCCTGAGGGACAGGCGAACGATACCAGCTACATCGACGAGGCCGGCGATACGCGTTTCAAGCGCGTCGACGTCGGCGCTGACATGGACGCCTCGGGCGCAAGCCTGAACCGCGTGCTGACTTCCGTCAGGCTGGACGGCCGGGCACACACCTTGCTGGTGCAGGTCGGACATTCCGGTACCGTCGGTTCGCCGCTCTGGGGCAGCCTGTTGACGCTCAGCCCCGACGATCTTGACGGGGTGACCGCCTCTGGCGGCGACCTGGTGATGGTCAGTGGCGCCTGCCACAGTGGTCTCTTTGCCCGCGCGCCACGGTGTGGCTTTTTCGCGGCTCATCCCGAAGTGCTGGCAGTGGGCTGCCAGCTCTCGCCGGACGCGATCGAGAATTCGGACGACTACCTTCGCGAGTTCTTTCACGCCGCGACCACCCCTGATAAAGACGGCAAGCTGCCTACGATGCTCGCTGCGCACTGGTATGCATCGACACATATCGAGCCACACGAAATCAGCTACCTGACAACGGATGCGATCATTGACGATTGGTTTGATGCCCACCCGGATCGCCTGCCCGAAACCATACAGGTGAGCGATTTCGAGCGTCTCATGCCCTATCTCGACGACGCCGCCCGGACTGCGGCGGCATTGCTGGTCGATGGGCTCGACGGTGGATCGATAATCAATCTGGAAAATGACGTCCGACAGAACCAGGCGGCAGACGATACGCTGGCCGATGCCACCGAAGCGTCTTCGAGAGAGCGGCGCGCCATGTTGTCGCTGCCTTATCCGCTGATGTTGCCCTCGATGGCGCGCCGTGCAATCTACTTGTCGCAGCACCCACACGATCCGGCATTCGATCAGGCGAACAGGTGCGAAGCGCGCTCACTGCAGGATTTGCTGGAAGACCCCGCGAACGCGACGCCGGATTGAAAAAAGTTTCGGTCCGTTCCCGTGCCAACTTGCAGGCGGGGAACGGACCGATAGTCAGGCTGGTTCGAAGCACCTAACGACGAAGAGGGGAGGACTTACGACGGTTACGTTGTGCATCGATCCCGCTGACAAAAAAAGGCTCCGGTTGGAGCCTTTAATTGGTTTGGTGCGAAGTTGCGCTGGCTCAGAAGGTCTTACCGATTGTGAAGATCAACGCCTCGCTTTGCTGGCCTTCGCCGAGCGAGTTCACTTCACCGTTCAACACACCGAGTTCCTTGCTGGAGATGATGTAGGACACGCCGAGGTCGATATCCGACACAGTTGTGCCGTAACCGAACTCGAGATAGTCACCGTCTGCATCCTGGCCGAAAGTCGCCGCCTTGCCATAAAGTCCATTCTCACCGGTCACGGTCACTGCGAGGAAGTCGTAGTCCGACTCGTTGGACGAGAAGCCCGCCTTGCCGAATGAGTATTCCAGCCCGAACATGCCGTAGCCGAAGTTCAGGTTGATTTCCTCGTATTTGTCGTCGAACTGGCCGGTGTAGTAGTAACCGGTCGCACCGATGCTGGCGGAGAATCCGCTGTCGGTTTCGATCCCGTAACCACCGTAGACGTCCACTTCGAGTCCATCACCGACGTCTGCAGTCCAGATACCGGCATAGAGCCCGCCCTGGGTAAAGTCGGCCCCGGCACTGGCAGAAGAACTCTTCTGCAAAATCCCCCGGAAATAGTACTCAGACGCATAGCCAATGTTGTAGGACACTTCGGCGGAAGCGGTGGACGCAGCCAGTCCGCTCGATGCCAGCAGCAAACCCGCGGCTACTTGTTTGATCCTGTTCATAAATCCTCCCAATTTAGTCCAAAATGAGAAAGTGCGTGACTTTCTGGTGAGCCTTAAAAGCAAACGCTGAGCCAAGTTCTTTAATATGTTGTATTTAAAGGAAAATAAGATGAGAGTCTTTGAATTGGCACGGGTTGTCGCGCCAAAACAGTGCGCCAATGGTTACGCCTGTCGTGTGCGCACCATCCTGGCTCATCACCTCGCCACTTCATGGAGCACAACCTATTGGCTGTGAATATCTGGGTCGATGCCGACGCCTGTCCGGACGTGATCAAGGACATCCTGTTCCGGGCGGCAGAACGAACCGGGCTCACGTTAACGCTGGTCGCCAACCAGTGGATCAAGGTGCCACCCGCGGCGAACATCCGCTCGCTGCAGGTCAGCCAGGGATTCGACGTTGCCGACAACGAGATTGTCAGGAGGACTGGCGCGGGTGACGTCGTGATTACCTCCGATATTCCGCTTGCGGCGGAGGTCATCGCAAAGGGTGCGGTGGCGCTCAGCCCGCGAGGCGAACTCTTTACCAGCGATAACGTGAAGGCGCGGCTCAACATCAGGGACTTTCTCGACACGATGCGCGCGAGCGGCGTCCACACTGGTGGGCCGCCCGCACTCAGTGCCTCTGACCGCAAGGCGTTTGCCGATCACCTGGACAGGATTCTTTCCCGCGCGATGCGAGAACATGGGCCTTCCTGATGCTGGAAATCCGCTATTTCGTCCATGGTTCGACGCCCGATAACGAAGCGGGCGTCCGTGCCAGCTGGGCGGACCCATCACTTTCCGATAAAGGGCTGGCGCAGGCACGGCGGTTGGCAGACCGTGTCGCGTCGATAGATGTCGAGGCGGTGTTCTCGTCGGACCTGGTCCGCGCAAGGCAGACAGCGTCCATCGCGTTCGCGAAATACCCGCGCTTTGAAGACTCGCGGCTCAGGGAGATGAATTACGGCAACCTGAACGGATGTCCCGGTGAGATGTTTGTGCGGGACGAGGCCAGGTCGATCGACGTACCGTTCGAGCAGGGCGAGTGTTGCCTCGACGTCGAGGCGAGAGTCCGGGCGTTTCTTCTGGAAATGACATCGCGATACGAGCGCATCGCGATCGTGTCACACCGATTCCCGCAGCTTGCGCTGGAGGTCGTGTGTAAGGGTCTTTCGTGGGAAGCCGCCCTTGCAGGCGACTGGAGGAGTACCGGGCAGTGGCAGCCCGGATGGGACTACCACTGCACGGATGACGCGTTATAGCGCGACCAGGTCGCTCGCCTCAGGTCCTTTTTTGCCCTGGGTGATCGAGAATTCGACCTTCTGGCCTTCGGTCAGGGTTTTGAAGCCCGTTCCCTGAATGGCGCTGAAGTGCACGAATACGTCTGCACCGCCGGCATGTTGGATGAATCCGTAACCTTTGGATTCGTTGAACCACTTGACGGTTCCCGTCGTCTTGTCTGACATGTTTCTTACCTTGAGATATTAAATGTGCTTTGACCCGCTATTGCGGATCGGTTCTGGCTGGTTCGAACGGTGACTTATGGAGCGATGCGAGGTACTGACAGGACTTCGGACACGTGCATAGATCGCGCACGACTAGCAGACGGCTAGTTTACGCCGCCTTTCGGGTAAAGCAAGCTATTTCGAATCGGCTGTCTTGCCTGCCTCTTTCGCCTCCCGCGCCACGTTCAGTACTGCTTCGGTGGAAACGAAGGCCCGACAGAGTATCGGCACGCCGGTGCGCTTGACGAGTTTGCCGGTGGCAGTCTGGCAGGCGTCGTCCCGGTCGAATTCAAATGCGGTGGTCCCGCCGCAGGGCGGGGTGAACCAGGACGAGGTGTAGACGCCGTCCCTGAACTGCCCGCTGCCCTTGATGTTGGACACGAGGCCGACCGGCCCGCAGACATGGTAGTGCATCGAATAGGTATCGACCCCGGTCTTCAGGAGGTCCATCGCATCGGCGCAAGGTTTGCCTTCCACGCTGATGTAGTACTTGCCGCTCAGGTCATCGCAGCTGCCGCCGACGCTGTCTTCGTCCAGCGCCTTGATGCGTCTTGTCGCCACACCGGCAAACACGCCGTTCGGATATTGGTCGAGGTAGTCGCGAAAGTCAGCGGGATTCTCACTCTTCTCGATGCTGGTCCAGAGCAGGGACTCCTTGTCGGAACTCGCCACCATCTGCGCTGTGGCCGTCGCCTGCGAGTCGGTTCGCGGTCCACTTTGGTTGAACACGAAGTTGCCGGTGAGTGAAGAGGACTCCCACGGTATCTGCTGGTTGTTTGAAGCCTTTGCGACCTGGTTGCGCACGTTCTTGAATACCGCCTCAACCTCGAGGCCGGGTTCATCCAATGCCTTGAGGAGTGCGCCGGTATAGAGCCCGTGCTCGCCGTTACCGTCCGAGGCGACACTGCCGGGCGCGGTGGCGTAGGCGATCAGGGTGCCGACCGCGGCGTCTACCACCGCAAGGCCGCGGCTGCTGCCGCGGGTCTTCCGCTCGAACGGATTGTTACGGCACGCGTCGAGGATCACGATGTTGATGGATGCCCCGGATCGCTCGAGTTCCTCCAGCACGTCGTTCAGCTCCATGGCGTCGAACCGGAGTGTTGTCTCGGAGTCCATGGAAGCATCAATTGGCATCAGGTAATTGCGACCGTTCGCCTGAATGCCGTGTCCCGCGTAGAAAACCAGTGCCGTCGCGCCCTGGTCGATCTCCTGCAGGAAGTCGACGAGCCCGTGCTGCATGTTCTTGAGGCTGGCATTCTCGACTTCGACCACATGAAAGCCGAGCGAGCGAAGCTTGGTCGACATGGCCTTTGCGTCCCGGACCGGATTCTCCAGCGGCGCGCCAGGGTAGTCGGCGTTGCCGATCACGAGGGCGACGCGGTCACTGGCGGCGGCGTTAAGTGCAAGACAGCCCACCATCAAGACAAATACCGCAAATCTCATTGTTCCCTCAATCCTGGTTTTCGTCTTCGTCTCGTTTGGTATTCATGAAGGACGTGATCAGGTCGACCGGGAGCGGAAAGACGACCAGCGAACTGCGATCATTCGCCATGTCGGCGAGCGTCTGCAGGTAGCGCAACTGGATTGCCTGGGGCGCCGACGACAAGGTTTTCGCGGCTTCTGTCAAGCGCTCGGATGCCTCGACCTCACCTGTCGCGTGAATCACCTTCGCGCGACGTACGCGTTCAGCTTCTGCCTGGCGGGCGATCGCCCGTATCATGCTCTCGTCGATGTCAACGTGCTTGATCTCGACGTTCTGGACCTTCATGCCCCAGGCCTCGGTTTGCTCGTCGAGCAGCTGCTGGATACCCTCGTTGAGCCGGTCACGCTCAGCAAGCATCTCGTCAAGTTCATGCTGGCCAAGGATCGAGCGGAGCGTGGTCTGGGCGAGTTGGCTTGTCGCTTCGAAATAGTCCTCGACATTGATGGTCGCGCGTTCCGGGTCGATCACGCGGAAATACAGGACCGCGCTCACCTTCACCGAAACATTGTCTCGCGAGATCACATCCTGGGCAGGCACATCGAACACGACGGTGCGCAGGTCGACCTTGACCATTTGCTGGACGCCGGGAATGACCAGGATGAGTCCCGGGCCCTTGACGGTCTGGAAGCGACCGAGAAAGAAAATGACCCCTCGCTCGTACTCGCGAAG
>JAGRIN010000058.1 GCA_020443245.1 Pseudomonadales bacterium | reverse complement strand
GCGACCACGGTCGGGCTCGCCGGCGCATGACGTGCAAACGCCAGCACCGAATTCGTACTGTCGTCGGCAATGAGCCACTGGAATCCGTCGGGCGCGCCATCCCGGCAATGAAGTGAGGGCTCGTCTTTCATCACCCGGTTCAGGTCGCTGACAAGGCGCTGGATGCCGCGGTGGGCAGGTTCTCCCAACAGATGCCAGTCCAGCGTCTTGTCATGGTTCCATTCACTGTACTGCGCGAATTCACTGCCCATGAAAAGCAACTTCTTGCCAGGATGCGCCCACATGTAGCCAAGCATCGCTCTCACGTTCGCAAGCCGTTGCCAGTCGTCGCCGGGCATCTTGCCGACAAGCGAACCCTTGCCATGCACGACCTCGTCATGGCTGATCGGCAGCACATATTGTTCGCTGTAGGCGTAGACCATCGAGAACGTAATCTGGTCATGGTGATGGCGCCGGTAAAGGGGGTCCTTGCCGATGAATGTCAGCGAGTCGTGCATCCATCCCATGTTCCACTTGTAGCTGAAACCCAGTCCCCAGTGTCCGTGGGTGCCGGTGACCCCGGGCCATGCGGTCGACTCCTCCGCGATCATCATGACACCCGGGAACCTCGCACGCACGGCGTCATTGACCCGTTTCAGGAACGCAACCGCTTCCAGGTTCTCACGACCGCCATGTACGTTGGGCAACCACTGTCCTTGTTCCCGCGAGTAGTCGAGATACAGCATCGAGGCCACCGCGTCCACCCGAAGGCCATCTATGTGAAACGCTTCGAGCCAGTAGAGTGCGCTCCCGACGAGGAAATTGATGACTTCCGCTCGCCCAAAGTTGTAGATCATCGTGCCCCAGTCGGGATGGAAGCCACGACGTGGGTCTTCATGCTCGTAAAGCGCCGTTCCGTCGAAGCGTACGAGTCCGTGAGCGTCTGATGGAAAGTGCGCCGGAACCCAGTCCAGCAACACGCCGATGCCACGCTGGTGTGCCGCGTCGACGAATGCCTTGAAGGCCTCGGGTGACCCGTACCGCGCAGTCGGCGCAAACATGCCGGTCGGCTGGTAGCCCCACGAACCTGTAAAGGGATGTTCGGAAACCGGCAGGAACTCGATGTGGGTGAATCCGAGTTCAACGACGTAATCGAGCAGCGTTGTCGAGAGGCGCGCCCAGTCACACGCGCCATCGTAACCCCAGGAACCCGCATGCACTTCGTAGATACTGATCGGCTTGCCGTACAGGTCCTCATCGCGCCGCGCCTCGAGCCAGCTTTCGTCCTGCCACACATACGAGTCCGCTGTGACGATGGCAACCGAATCTGCAGGCGTCACGAACGCGCGGCCGTACGGATCGATCTTCTGTGTCCTGGCACCGTCAGCGCCGGTTACCTCGAACCGGTATTGGGTTCCCGGCCCGGGTCCCGGAACGAACATGTCCCAAAGGCCGCATGCCGGATGAAAACGCATGACGTGTGTACGCCCATCGAAATGATTGAAATCGCCGACGATCGACACGCGACGTGCATTGGGAGCCCACAGTACGAAGTGGACGCCTCGGACGCCTTCAAATTCACGAGGATGGGCTCCCATGAAGCGATACGCTTCATCATGCCTGCCCTCGGCAAACAGCCACGTATCGTCCGCCGACAACATCGAAGGAAATCGGTAGGTGTCATCCCATTGCTCGACGCGCTCACCGAAGGCGACGGCGAACCGGTAGCCTCGTTCGATCGCTGACGTCCGAACCTTGCCGCAATAGATGCCATCGGGATGTTCGAGGACCATGGGTCCAACGACCTCCCCCTGACCGTCGCACAAGGACACGCTCGTCGCGCCCGGCGCAAACACCGTAACGCGTACCGTATCACCCTCGCGCCGCGGCGCCATGAGGGCGAACGCGTCGCACGGCGACGCCGACAAAAAGGCGGTGAAATTACGCATGCGATTCGTAGTCACGACAAGCGACAGCACTGGCACCGAGCAATCCGGGCTCCGGATGCACGACGAGACAGGTCGGCACGCGTTTGAGTAGTGCCCGATGCGCACTCTTGTTCTCGAAACCGTGGCGAAAAGTGCTGGAGAGCAATCGGTTCCGATAGCGCGGCAGTATTCCTCCCATCAGGTACGCACCGTCGAATGCACCCAACGAGAAAACAAGGTTGCTGGTCGCCTGCCCGAGTATTTCGAAGAAGGTGTCGACCGCAAGCCTCGCAATGTCGTCGCCACCGGCGTCGCGCCGGAAGATTTCAGCCGGTGACACCCGCTCGGCCGGCGCGCCCGATGCGACCGATATCGCCTCGAAGAGATTGGTGAAGCCGGGACCAGAAACCAGCATCTCATCGGACACATGACCGTTCGCCGCATAGAGGTATTGCCAGATCCGATCCTGCAGCGCTGTTTCCGGTGCAAAGCCGACATGTCCGGCTTCGGTCACCACCGGCACCATGTGGCCGTCGTACCGACGAAGGCCGCCACCACCGAGTCCCGTACCCGGACCCAACACGCACAGCGTATAGTCACGATCGCCCGCGACCGGTATCCCCGCTTCACCGACCTCGACGCAATCGCGCGCGGCCAGCGCGGGCAGCGCAAACGCATTCGCTTCAAAGTCGTTGAGTATACGAGCCTGCCTTGCACCGAAATGAGTCACGAGTTCGGCGCCGTCAATCAACCAATGCGCGTTGGTCAGTTGTACCGTGTTATCGACGACCGGTCCCGCCGCAGCGAGACAAATGCCCGCCGGCGACGCCGCACCGACCGCAAGCAGGTAAGCCTCGATAGCATCGATCACGCAGGAAAACGCCTCGCATTGCAGAGTCTGCGCTGAGAAAAAACCGGTTTCACCGGGGCGGACCAACGCAAACCGGGCATTGGTCCCGCCGATATCACCGATGAGGAGTAGAGGATTGGCCAAGCAATGCAGTAAAGCGAACCGAACACACGCTATGCTAGCGAATTCACGGACCGCTTTACAGGCAGGAGGTTTCAGCCGGGTTCTTCGAGTGCTTCCGCTCGCCGGGTTCGAAGTGATTCGAGAATTTTCGCATGCCGCGCCTCGGTCAGGTCGTAGTGCGAATAGCACCACACGGAAACGACCGCGAACGCCGCAACGACCGGTCCGTACAAAAGGCCGAGATGGATCAGGGTATCGTGGGGGATATCCGCCGCTGTCT
This sequence comes from Pseudomonadales bacterium, assembly GCA_020443245.1. Classification (GTDB taxonomy): domain Bacteria; phylum Pseudomonadota; class Gammaproteobacteria; order Pseudomonadales; family Azotimanducaceae; genus JANQJA01. The sequence continues at coordinate 8,257 of JAGRIN010000058.1, read as the reverse complement.
TGATGTCAGCCCCGCGCGGCCAGTTGATGATGTCGAGCCCCAATCCACCGATAAAATTGCCGAAGCCGGAGGTCGCCTTGCCAGAGAATGCGATCGCTCCGAAGAATATCCCCTCCTGGCGCGTGCCGAAGTTGAACTCGTGCTCATCGGCAACATCCGCCATCATCGAGCCGAAGGAGATGAACGCCTGTTGAAGTAGCAGGCCCTGGATGAATTTCATGATAATCAGCGTCGTCACCAACTCTGACGTTGCGTTGGCGGGAAACATGTCGAGCAGGCGCAGTACGACCGGCAACAGCTGGAAGGTTGCCCACGCCGCCGTGCCGAGCACCACGCCAAAACGTTTGCTTGTGTAACGATGCAGGGTCGACGTCAAAAACGCGCCGATCATGAGACCGACAACTGACGCAAGTTGCAGGTAACCCATCTGTTGCCCGGTCAGTTCCCAGAAGTACTGGAGCATGTAGAGGTCAAGCGCTCCGTTTACGCCCGCCACGACAAAGACAATCAGCACACCGAAGAAGAGCCACCGGAACGATGCGTTCTGGAACGCCTCTTTCACCTCAAAGGAGAGGTTTCCCGCGATGCCGCGCGTCTCCCTGCGCATCGGCGCGAGCAGGTGAGGTATTTCCTTTTGCGTACCCCACGCTGAGTACCAGATGGTCACGACCATGAGCACACCCAACGTCATGGCATAGGGCGCGTAGTTCTCGACGGAGAGACGCCCTCCGTGGGCGTCTGCGAAGAAGTAGAAGAGGCCGATAACCGATGCTGCAGCACCCCCGAACGTGCCGAAGAACTGCCGGAACGCGACGATCTTCGTCCGCTCCTGGAAATGCTCTGTCATTTCGGCGCCAAGCGCGAGATGCGGCACGTGATAAAGCGTCATGGCACCGCGCGTGAGTACCGCGAACGTCGCAAGCCACAGGAACAACTGGAACTCGCTCATCCCTTCCGGTGGAGAGAAGAGCCCCAGGAAGGCAAGCGCCAGCGGTATCGCGGAGGCATACATGAACGGATGCCTTCGACCGAGTTTCGACTTCAGGTTGTCGGACAACGACCCGGCCAACGGGTCGGTCACCGCATCGAACATCAGCGCGACGAACAGCGCCGCGCCGGCCAACGTTCCCGAGAGTCCCAGCACCTGGTTGTAGTAAAACAGGATGAAGAGACCGAAACCGGTGTTCATCAATCCTTCTGCGAACTGGCCGATGCCGAAAGCGAATTTGCTCGACAGCGGAACGATACGGGCGTTGCTCATAGACCACCAAATAACCTGTCACAACCGGCTTTATAGCAAGTTTGGCGGCGATGTATCCACAGTTCGCCTGTGGTATCTTCGAGCCGAACCCGGCAATGGAGCGCCACCGCGTGGATACGGTAGAGTTTTACTTCGATTGTTCGAGCCCCTGGACCTATCTCGGGTTCGAAACCATGCAGTCGGTCATCTCGCGACACCCTGGCCTCGCGGTCGAATACAAGCCGATCCTCGTGGGCGGCATATTCAACTCGGTGAACCCGTCGGTCTACGAAAACCGCGCCAATCCCGTTCCGGTCAAACAGAAGTATTACGGCAAGGACCTGAGGGACTGGGCGCGTTTCGTCGGCATCACCATCGGCTCGCCGCCCGTGTTCCCCGTCAACAGTGTCAAAGCCATGCGAGGTGCCTTCGTCGCACTGGAGCAGGACTGCCTCGTGCCTTACGCGCGCGCTGTATTCCGTCACTACTGGACTGAACTGGAAGACATCTCCCGGGACGAGATTCTTGCAGGTATCGTGCGCGAAGTCGGTCTCGACGAGAAGGCATTCTTTGCCGCCATCGCATCGCAGCCCTACAAGGATCGCCTGCGGGAGAACACCGAAGAAGTGATCGCCCGCGGCGGGTTCGGCTCGCCGACGTTCTTCCTGAACGGTGATGACATGTATTTTGGAAACGACCGCATCGTCTTGCTCGAATCGCGACTCACGGGCGCCGGCGGGTAATCCGTCCTAGTAAATCGTATAAAGATACAAGCCGTAGGCCGCGAGAAATACGATCCCGATCTTGCGTCCAATCGTCGACCGCGTCAGCACGAAGATCCACAGGACGATCGACGCGGCGAACATGACCCAGAGATCGAACGAAAGGAATCCGGACTCGACCGGGATGTCGACAAGCATCGACGTGATGCCCAGGATCGCCAGGATATTGAACAGGTTGCTCCCGACCACGTTGCCAATTGCAACGTCCGAACTCTTGTGAAATGCCGCGATTACCGTCGTGCTGAGTTCCGGCAACGACGTACCGAGCGCAATGAGACTGAGACCGATTACTGCCTCGGATACGCCCCAGTTCGAAGCAAGCCCTGCCGCCCCTTCCACGACCAGGTCGGCGCCAAGCGGCAACGTCACGATACCCAGCACGATGAACAATGTGATCGTTCCGCGTGTACCAGGCATGCCCAGCACGCGCTCGAGTTCCTCCTCGGCGTCGTCCAGCCCCGGCATCACCGCAGCACCGCGCGTGGTCATGACGAGGAACACCACCAGGATGAACACGAGCAGCAGGCCGTCGACAAAGCCGATCGGCTCAAACACTGCCATCACGATAAACAGCAGCGATACGCCGATCATGAGTCCTGTCTGCCGACCCAGGCCTTCCTGGTTACACGCAATCGGATGAATAAGAACGGGCACGCCAATGACCAGCAATATGTTGGCGATGTTGCTGCCCACAACGTTGCCAATGGCAATACCAGGGTAACCGGACAGGGCAGAAAAGGACGAAACCATCAGTTCCGGCGCCGACGTGCCCATTGCGACGACAGTCATGCCGACAATCATCGGCGGTACCTTGCTTTCCCGCGCGAGGCCCAGCGAGCCGCGAACCAGCAAATCCCCGCCCAGCAAGAGATAGACGAAACCGCCAAACAACTTCAGGAAGTCGATGACTTCAGCCATGACTGTCGTTTTTTCCCGAAGAAGGGTGATCCCTTTCCCACTGGTCCATCAGTTCGTTCAGCGACTCTGCAAGGTATGCGATCTCATCGTCCCCGGAGGCATCGGCACGCAGGTGTGACTCGCCATGCCGAATCCGCTCGACCAAACGGGCCAGTTCATGAATCGGTTTGGCCAGGTACAGGCCCAGCAAGGTGCCGCCCACAACGGCAAAGGCGGAGAGCGCGATGGCGATGTCAAACAACGAATCGCGCAAGCGTTTCGCACGCAATTCCTCTTCCGCCTCATCGACTTTCACAATGAGCCCCCAACGCAGTTCCGGCAAGTACCGGGTCGCAGCCCAAACGTCGACTCCGCGATAATCGACTGCATGGACCGCAACGTGCTCCTTGTTCGGTTCGAGTGCCTGCTTCATTGCTTCAGTCGCCTCGGAAAGCGGAATCCGGGTCAGTTCCCTGCCCTCCCGGTGCCGTAAAGGATTGAGCACCAGGATCGTGTCGGCGTCTTCCTTCATCAGGACCATCGCCTCTCCGGTTTCACCGAGCCCGGTGTAGTCGTCGGTCACACTGCGCAGTTCGCCGGCGTCGAAGACGGCTTCGATGATACCAATGCGTTCGCCGTTCATCGTTAGCCACGATGTGAACACGACTCGCGCCCCACCTGTCGTGTTGGGAAACGTATCGCCGTAGGCCACATCGGCATCATCCTGCGGGAGGACCGTGTCGTAGTCCGCAGCGACGCGACCGTACGAGGCAAGCACCTTGCGTTCCAGGCTCAGTATCCTGATCTGGTCGACTTCATCGACAGCGGTCGCCGCGTCTTCGATGATGCGCACGACTGCAGCAATTGATTGCGGGTTGCCGGTCGTCAGGTAGTCCTTGAGTTGGGCACGAAGCTGGGTGCGGCTCTTGATCAGCCTGAGCTGGTCACGCCAACCCTCCTGCACTTTGACAAGGTCGCGTTTCTTACTCTCTGCCAGGGCGTCGAGTTGACGTATGGAAATTTCCTGCAACAGCGATGAGGAAGTTTTGTAAGCAAAGGCACCGAGTAGTGCCATGCCCAGTAGCGCCACAGAAACGAGCGCAAGCGCCAGTTTTGTTCGTATATCCACGGGGAGCTTCTATGGAGGACGTCAACGGCATCTTTGCATTTTTGACAAGGCGATGCCAACAGGCGCGCACAGGGCGCGCCCGCGTCAGTCAAAAAGAAACGTTACCCTAAGGCTCAGGCCGAGCGTCTGTCACTCAGTTGCGCGTTGTGCAAACGCAGCATCCGAGCAGTACTTCTGGCGCTGCTCTGGCGTCGCCTGGTTGACGCAGAAGTCGAAGTAAACTTCCCCACGTGCACCCTGGATGACGCGTTGTTCCGCAATGGCGTTTTTGGAGAACGCATTATCCTTGCAGTAAGCGTCACGTTCTTCCGGTGTCGCCCGATTGATGCAGAACTCGAGCCAGGTCTCGCCCGCCCTCGGTGTCCTGAGCGGCGGTTTGACCGGCTCCGATTCCGCTACCTCAACCGGCGCGGGCTCGGGCGTTTCTTCCACTACAGGTTCCGGTTCCGGCATCGGCGCGGCCTGGACGGCAAGCCACCACGCACCTTCAACGCCGGCGGCAGTGGCCTGGGTCTTCACCGACTCATCTTTCCAGCCATAGGGCCCTGCGACCACACGATACATGCTGCTGTCGCCGGACATCGTGTGCGCGGTGGGAAGTCCCCTGGCCGCAAGTTCATTGGCGAATGTATCGGCATGGTCAGCCTGGTTGAATGAACCGACTACGAGCACGTATTCGACCTCACGAACCTCGGCAGGTTTGACGAAGTCGAGGTCCCATCCGGACAGCGGGACGCTCCAAGGCTCGACGCCGGCTCCCGCCAGCATGCTCTTCTGGCTTTCGGGATCAGCACCCTGTTTCACAACCAGTCGATAGAGCGTTCCGCCCGAAACATCAAACTTCGCGATATCGACCGGGACACCGATGGCGTCCTGAATTCGGCGACTCTCGCTGACTGCGGCATCGACCGTCTTGAAACTACCAAGGACCCAATAACGTTCCTTCGCGCCCTCGGCGATGGCGGGAAGTGCAAACATCAATACCAACACAAAGGTGAGCAAGGCTCTCATCGGATTCTCCATATTAATTCAATCGGTGCATTTGACGGCACCCGCGTTCCTTGACGACCGCCCGGACATACTATACTTCAAGACCGTACCCCACGTGAATACTGGTTTTTCCGGCATCGGATGCTACTATTCGTTCCCGATCGCGACTTTGGAAGAATGTTAGGCATGACGAATGCCACACCTCAGCGACTCTACTATGGTTACTGGTTGATCGGCGCTGCATTCGTCGCCCAGTTCATTGCTGTCGGCGCCCAGAACTACGTGATCGGCTCATTCATGATTCCCATGACCGAAGATCTCGGCTGGAGCCGTGCCGAATTCACGTTGCCTCGCACGCTTGGTCAGTTCGTCATGGCGACGGCAGGTTTTTTTATCGGCACCTGGGTAGACCGCGCCGGTGCAAGAACCTTCATGCTTGTCGGCGCGGCGATCCTCTCTGCGGCATTGTTTTCGCTCGCCTTCATTACCGAACTTTGGCAATGGATTCTGCTCAACGGCCTGATCCTGACGCTGGGTGCCGCCCTGATTGGGAATTTGGTCGTCAACGTAACCCTTGCCAAGTGGTTTGTCGACTTTCGCGGACGAGCGGTAGCATTTGCCTCCATGGGCGTATCATTTGCCGGCATTCTGATGACGCCGTTCGCGACCTGGGTGATCGACCATCAGGGCTGGCGGTTCGCCTGGCAGGTCATTGCCGCGTCGGCGCTGCTGCTCGTCGTGCCAGTCGCACTTTGCATGCGCCGCGCGCCCGAAGATTACGGCCTACTCCCGGACGGGCGCAGCGAGGCCGACATGGCAGCAGGAAAAGGGGACCGCGCGATCGCGGACTTCGCAAATTCGATGACCCGCAGGGAGGCCCTCGGCACACGCACGTTTTATTTTGTCGTGCTCGCTTTCGGCCTGTTCGGCATCACGATCCAGGTGATGTTGATCCAGACAGTGCCGTTCATGACCGATGCAGGATACGACCGTAACGCTGCCGCATTGATGATAACCGTCGCCTCGATACCGGCACTACTCGCGAAACCGGTCTGGGGATGGCTTATCGATGAATTGAACCCCAGGCCGCTCGCCGCCGCCAGCGCGGCACTGACCGGTTGTTCGCTGTTTTTGATCGTCCATGCCGTCGGCGCGGGCAGCACGTTCGGCGCCTATGCCGGATTCGCCCTGCTCGGCTTCGGCTGGGGCGGCATGATCCCGTTGCAGGAAGTCATCTGGGCAACGTTCTTCGGCAGGCGATATATCGGCGCAGTGCGAAGCGCCGCGATGCCATTCTCGCTGCTATTGACGGCGGGTGCGCCACTCGCAACATCATATTATTTTGATGTTATCGGCGACTACAACGGCGCCATCATCACAGTGGGGATTGCCAATCTCGTGTCCGCTGCGCTGCTACTGTCGATCAGGCCGCCGTCGCGCGATCGCAGCGTCAGCCAATCTGCACAACCCGGATAAGGTCGCCAGGCAACGCCCGTCGGCCGATGGTCCTGAGCTGGTGTATGAATACCGCCATGAACACCAGGCTGCCGGCAATCCACAGCGACGAGAAGAGCGGGTGTGACGGCAGCGTACCAGCCTGGTAGATGACACTCGCGGTGACATAGGCGAGCGATGTCGTCCAGAACACCACCAGCACCATCCACTTCCAGCCAGCCTCCTTGGCAATCGTTCCCATGACGGCAACGCACGTCGCATAGAGGAGCACGAACACAAGATAGCAGTAGGCGGCGAACTGCGTGCCAAACGCCGCCGCCATGTTTGTCAGTGTCGATGTGGCAACGCCTTGCTCAGCGGCGGCGGCGCCCACATCTTCATCTCCGTGAATCGCCGACACACCGAGCGGGTCGAGCAGCAAGTCCGCAAGTCCCGCAGCGTTATCGACGATCGAGACCAGTGCCGCGATAGCTGCGCCGCCGATGTCGGGCGCACCATCTCCTTTGGGTTCGCCGGGACCGCTATAGAGCGCGTCCAGCGTACCCACAACCGCTTCCTTGGCGAAGACGCCCGTAAACAGTCCGACCGTCGCCGGCCAGTTGTCTTCATGCAGCCCGATCGGTGCAAATGCCGGCGTTATTTCCTTACCGATCGTCGCCAGCGCGGAACTGCCGGTATCCTGGTGACCGAACGTGCCGTCAAAGCTGAACGAGTTGAGGAACGACAGGATCACGACGACGCCGACGATTGTCTTGCCGGCGCGAAAGACAAAACTGCGCAACCGAAACCATGTTGTCAGCAAGATATTACGTGGCACCGGGATGTGATACGCGGGCATCTCCTGGAACGAGGGGGTCACTTCGCGTGTGAATATCTGCTTGCGGAACACATAGCCTGTGCCGACGGCCATCGCGATGCCGAGCAGGTATAGCAGGAACACCACATTGGAGCCGTTCGACGGAAACATTGCCGAGGCGAACAGGGCATAGACCGTCAGTCTCGCCCCACACGACATGAACGGCGCCATCGAAATCGTCATCAACCTGTCACTCTCACGACCGAGGCTGCGGGACGCCATCACTGCGGGCACGTTGCAACCGAAACCGACGATCAACGGCACGAATGCGGTGCCCGGCAGTCCGATGCGGGCCATCAGCCGATCCACGACAAACGCGGCACGTGACATGTACCCCGAATCTTCGAGGAGCGAGAGACACAGGAACAGGAAACCGATCACAGGAATAAAGGTAGCGACCAGTTGGATGCCGCCACCCAACCCGTCCGACACCAGCACGATGAGCCACTCCGGCATCGACACCGACGACATGACCCAGCGTGTCCCATCCACGAATATCGCGCCGAAGAGAATATCGAAGAAGTCGATGAACACCGCGCCGAAATTCACTGCGATGGTAAACATCAGGTACATCATGAGCAGGAAGACCGGGATGCCGAGATAGCGGTTGAGCACCCAACGGTCGATCTGCTCCGTCAGCGTATGTTTGACCGGCGCATATTCGACAACACCATCGAGCAGTTCTCGCGCGCGATAGTATCGTTGCACCAGCGCATCACTCGCGCTTGCTGCAGCGGGCGCGCGCGTCGGTGAGACGACGGCCTTGCCAAATCCCTCGCTGCCGCCGAAAACCAGCTCACCGACTCGCATCGTCAGTTCTTCCACGCCCCGGCCACGTGAGGCGATGATCGGTGCGACGGGAACACCGAGTTGCCTGGCCAGTGCTTCGGCGTCGACACGCGTTCCTT
>JAGRIN010000598.1 GCA_020443245.1 Pseudomonadales bacterium | reverse complement strand
CTCCTGCATGTCCTCCTGATGGACGAGCGCCCCGCTCTGCACCCACCCGATCAGCTCCGGCACCGCCTCGGCGATCCGGTCGAAGTAGTCGATCACGATGAACCCTTCCATGCGACCGCGCATGATCACGAGATTCATCAGGTTGCGCGGTCCCGGGGCGGGCTCGGTGTCGTTGTAACCGGAGATGCCACCACACAGGACCACCCGGGGACGCATGGCCAGATGATTCAGCGCCGCCTCGAGGATCGGCCCGCCGACATTGTCGAAGTACACGTCGATCCCGTTCGGACACAGTTCGCCGATCCGGGCATCCACGTCCTCGTTCTTGTAGTCGATCGCGGCGTCGAAGCGCGCCGTTTCCGTGAGCCAGGCGCATTTGTCGGGACCGCCTGCGATACCGACGACACGGCAGCCCTTGATCCGCGCGATCTGCCCGGCGACCGAGCCCGTTGCGCCCGCCGCACCCGAGACCAGCACGGTCTGGCCCGGCTCGGGGCGACCGAGATCGAGCAATCCGAAGTACGCGGTAA
>JAGRIN010000597.1 GCA_020443245.1 Pseudomonadales bacterium | reverse complement strand
CGACCTCCACCAGCGGGTTCACTGCGCCCATGAGGCCTCCCGCTGCAAGGTCGGCAAGGGCCGCTCGTCGCGGTCGATGGACGGCAGGCAGTTGAGCAGGCCGCGGGTGTAGGGATGCTTGGCGCCCTGCAGGTTCCTGGTCTCCAGTTCCTCGACCATCTTGCCGGCATACATAACGAGGATGCGGTCGCAGAACGACGAGACAAGGCGCAGATCGTGGCTGATGAAAATGAGGCCCATGCCGCGCTCGCGCACCAGCCGGTCGAGGATGGCGAGCACCTGAAGCTGCACCGTGACGTCGAGCGCCGAGGTCGGCTCGTCGGCGATCAGCAGGTCCGGGTCGGTGATCAGCATCATCGCCATCATGGCGCGCTGGCCCATGCCGCCGGACAGTTCGTGCGGATAGGCGTCGAAGACACGTTCGGGATCGCGGATCTGCACCGCCTCCAGCATGGCGATCGACTCGTCGCGCGCCTTCTGCTTCGTCGCCGAGACGTGGGCCCGGTAGGCCTCGACGATCTGGCTGCCGA
>JAGRIN010000596.1 GCA_020443245.1 Pseudomonadales bacterium | reverse complement strand
GTAATAGCGCCGGAACTGGCCTTCCATCAGGCCGTAGGCGAACCGAACCTTCTGCTTCTCGATGAGCTGCTGGCCGCGGTCAGAGATCTTGCGGCGACGCGTGGGACGCGGGCCGGGCGGGTTCTGGCGGCGGATGAGCGCGCACTTCGCGGTACCGCACAGGGAGACCCCGTAGCGGCGACACTTGCGGCACTTGGGCCCCGTGTATCGAGCCATTGTTTCTCCCTCGGCCTAGTTACGCGGTCGGCGCCGCGGGCGGCAGCCGTTGTGCGGGATCGGGGTGGTGTCACGAATCGAGGAGACGCGCAGGCCGGCGGCCGCCAGGGCGCGCACGGCAGCCTCGCGGCCCGGGCCGGGGCCCTTGACGGCCACGTCCACCTCGCGCATGCCGTGCTCCATGGCGTTCTGGGCGGCGCGCTCGCCGGCCAGCTGCGCGGCGTATGGCGTGCTCTTGCGAGAGCCCTTGAAGCCCACGACACCGGCCGAGGCCCACGCCACCGTGTTCCCGTTGGGGTCGGTGATCGTGATGA
>JAGRIN010000595.1 GCA_020443245.1 Pseudomonadales bacterium | reverse complement strand
ACCAAGATCGGCAACTTCCAGGCCTTGCAGCATGCGCTGGTCGATATCTTCGTCGAGCTGGAGCAGGCCCGCTCGATGGCGATCGTGGCTGCCGTCCATGCCGGCTCGGAGGATGCCGGCGCCCGCCGCCGCGCCATCTCCGCGGCCAAGGTCCAGATCGGCAAGAGCGGCCGCATCGTCGGCCAGACCGCCGTCCAGCTCCATGGCGGCATGGGCATGACCGACGAGATGCAGGTCGGGCACTATTTCAAGCGGCTGACGGCGATCGAGCAGAGCTTCGGCGACAGCGACCATCACCTGGCCCGGTTCCAGGCGGGGTGACCCGCCCTTGGCCGCCTTCGTCCGCCGCGCCGACCTCGACTTCCTCCTCTTCGACTGGCTCGACGCCGAGGAGCTGACGGCACGCGCTCGGTTTGCCGACCATGGGCGGGAGACCTTCGCGGCCGCCCTCGACACCGCCGAGGCGATCGCCGCGCGCCACTTCCAGCCGCACAACCGCAAGGCCGACCTCGAGGAACCGCGGCTCGAGAAC
>JAGRIN010000594.1 GCA_020443245.1 Pseudomonadales bacterium | reverse complement strand
TTCATCTTCACCATGCTCGGTGAGGAATTCGGCTTCGTCGGCGGAATTGCCATTCTCCTGCTCTACCTGATCGTGCTCGCCAACGCCGTGGCGATCGCGACCTCGTGCAAGTCAACCTTCCTGAAGATGACGGTGATGGGCGTGGCGACGACGTTCGCGCTCTACGTCATCATCAACACCGGAATGGTGATGGGCATGCTGCCCGTTGTGGGCGTGCCGTTGCCGCTGGTTTCCTATGGCGGCACGGTGATGCTCACCGTCCTGTTCGGCTTCGGCCTGATTCTCGGGGCGCACGTTCACCGGAATGCGGAATTGCCGAAAGGTGTCGGGCTGTTCGGCTAGTTTTCCGCTGACACATTCGTGTCACCCCGCTTGACCAAAATCTGCGGATAGGGAAGGGTCCGCCCCCAACGGAGGGGCGCGGGATACACGCGCCATCGTGTCAGGGGAGACAGAGTATGGCTGCGGCTCACGCGCACTGGTCGTCGCGTTTCGGATTCTTGATGGCGGCGATCGGATCGTCCGTCGGTCT
>JAGRIN010000593.1 GCA_020443245.1 Pseudomonadales bacterium | reverse complement strand
TGATGATCCGAGTAAAAAACCCCGCCACACTCATTTGAGCGAAACAGTTCGCGATGGTGCCGGGCAAAAGAATTTATCGATTATGGTCGCTGACGATGCTCAGGATAACATCCTGTTGATCCAGGCTTATTTGAAAAAAACGCCGCATCATCTCACGGTCGCCGAGAATGGCGCCATCGCGGTCGAACAATTCAAACAGCACCGTTATGACATCGTGTTCATGGATGTGCAGATGCCGGTAATGGATGGCTATACCGCAACTCGCCTGATTCGCGCGTGGGAGCACGAACAGAACGACCAGATCCCTGTTCCAATTATCGCTCTTACCGCCAATGCCTTGAAAGAGGATGAACAACGCAGCCTGGAAGCCGGCTGCACCAGCCACTTGACCAAGCCTATCCGCAAGAGCATGTTTCTGGCGGCGCTGGAGCATTATAGCAGTTCCACCCCGCTCCTCGAAGCGCCTTAACCCTGGACAAGAAGAGACAACGGAAACGCCAGAGTGATCCGAAAAGGCTAGATGCTCCTGTGGTAAGGCTCGGACAG
>JAGRIN010000592.1 GCA_020443245.1 Pseudomonadales bacterium | reverse complement strand
AGAACATGGAAGAAACGATACCGATCGACAGCGTCACCGCAAAGCCCTTCACCGTGCCGCTACCGAAATAGAACAGCAGGAAAGCAGCGATCAGCGTGGTGATGTTGGAGTCCATAATGGTGCTGAAGGCATTCTCAAAACCACCTTCAACCGCCGCACGCGGCGTTTTTCCGAGCGAGGTTTCTTCGCGGATACGTTCAAAGATAAGCACGTTGGCGTCAACCGCCATACCGAAGGTCAGTACGATACCGGCAATACCCGGCAGCGTCAGCGTTGCCTGCAACAGCGACAGCGCGCCCATAATGATAACAACGTTGACGACCAGCGCGATCGAGGCATAGAGGCCAAAACGCGCATACATCACCGGCATCGCCAACAGGATAAGCGCCAGCGCCAGCAGCGCTGCTTTCTTACCGGCTTCGACTGAATCCGCACCGAGGCTGGGGCCTACACTGCGCTCTTCCACCACATTGAGCGGTGCGGGCAACGCACCGGCGCGCAGCAGCAACGCCAGATCATTAGCGCTTTCAACCGTGAAATTACCGCT
>JAGRIN010000591.1 GCA_020443245.1 Pseudomonadales bacterium | reverse complement strand
CACGCGCCTCATTGATATCGGTGAGCACGACCTGCGCACCTTCCTCTGCCAGCAGCCGCGCGTCCGCTTCACCCAGCCCGGAAGCGCCGCCGGTGACGATAACGACCTTGTCCTTTACGCGATCCACAATGATCCTTCTTTTTTGAAGCCCCGGTCACTGCAGAATCCCTGACTCCCTCCGCGGCGTCAACCTCCCATCATCCTGTCGAGATCCCTCACTTCGTTCGGCACGACAAATCGTGCTGAGCCCCAAATGTCGTCCTGAGCGAAGCCGAAGGACCTCGGCCGCCGACACAGCTCGTAACGTGGAGGGGTTCCGATGCATGCAGAGGTCCCTCACTTCGTTCGGGACGACGAAGGCACTTCGAGGTAAAGTGACGGGCACTCAAACAAGGGGAGACAAACCATCAACATCCTCGTCATCCAGGGCGCCGGCATGGACCAGCGCGGCAAGACCATGGTCGACGTGTTCGGCCCCGAGACACTCGATGAGATCAACGCCGGCATCCAGCAGGTCGCCGAGGCGCTCGGCCTCACCGTCACGATC
>JAGRIN010000590.1 GCA_020443245.1 Pseudomonadales bacterium | reverse complement strand
GTCAACCATCTCGGCGCGCCGGTCGGCTTCACGCACGCGCCGGCGGACCGCGACCCCGTCTACGCCGAATGGGCCAGGGCGATCGAGCGGCTGGCGAGGCTTCCCAACATCTTCATGAAGCTCGGCGGGCTCGCTTCGATCGTCACCGGATATGACGGCTGCAAGCGCGCCATGCCGCCATCCTCGGCGGAATTCGTCGCCGAGCGCAGCGCCTATTTCGATCACGCCATTGGCTGCCTCGGCCCGGAGCGCTGCATGTTCGAAAGCAACTTTCCCGTCGACAGCGTGTCCATCGGCTACCGCACGCTGTGGAACGCCTTCAAGACCATGGCGATGGCCTATGACGGCTCCGCCCGGCGCGCCCTGCTCGCCGGCACCGCGCGCCGCGTCTACCGGATATGACGGGCGCCTTGCCCGCGCCCGGGAGGATCCCCGCCGAATGACCATGCAACGACCCGATCGCGACTGAGGAGAATGCGATGCAACCGCTCGAAGGCTTTCGCGTGCTCGATCTCACTCACGTGCTGGCGGGCCCCTGCGCCACCCAT
>JAGRIN010000589.1 GCA_020443245.1 Pseudomonadales bacterium | reverse complement strand
CTATGTGGGCCAGCCGTTGTCGCAGCCGTCGCTGCCTTTGCATGGTGGGCAGTGACGGATTCGAACCGCCGAAGCTCGCGCACCTGGTTTACAGCCAGGCCCAATTGTCCACTCTGGCAACTGCCCAGACCCATGCGCCGGCGAAAAAAAACGCCTCTGGAGCCGACGATGGGACTCGAACCCGCAACCGGCTGTTTACAAAACAGCTGCTCTGCCAATTGAGCTACGTCGGCATGGCGATGCGTGCCGCTCCGACGCCGACGGATAGTATAGAAATGGGTCCGGAGGGTGTCAAGGAAAAAAGGGCGGTTCGAGGACCGTTTTCGACCGTCGATTGACAATGTGCAACAGGGGGCTTCATGGCGGCAAACGTTCCTTCTCGAGCAGATACCGTGGTGATCGGCGGCGGCATCATGGGCGCCTCGATCGCCTGGCAACTCGCCCGTCGCGGCCTCGGCCGCACCGTGCTCCTCGAGCGTGATCTCATCGCCGCGGGCGCGAGTGGCCGCACCGGCGCGCTCCTTCGACAGCACTACACGAACGTACCG
>JAGRIN010000057.1 GCA_020443245.1 Pseudomonadales bacterium | reverse complement strand
AACCCGCTCGTTAGTGCCGAGGCTTTTTCGTCATGACACGCGTGCTTGTCACTGGTGGCACCGGCAAGACAGGAAGTCGCGTCATGCAGGCGCTGCGTGGGAATGACATTGAGTGCATTGCCGCGTCTCGTCGCGGTGGCGACCAGGGTTCGGTCCGTTTTGACTGGTTCGATGCAGGTACCTGGGAGACTGCCCTTCGAGGCATCACCTCTGCATATCTGGTAGCGCCGACCGGCGCGCCGTACCCTGAGGAAGTCATGGTGCCGTTCATCGAACGCGCGATTGCGAGTGGCACCTCGCGCTTTGTGCTCCTGAGCGCATCCCTTCTTGAAAGGGGCGATCCGGGCCTGGGACAAGTGCATGCGTGGCTCGCGGAAAGTGAGGTAAATTGGTCCGTACTCAGGCCGTCCTGGTTCATGGACAACTTTGCGGAGGGGAGACACCTGCGTGATGTCCGCGAGCATTCCCGGATCATATCTGCAACCGGATCGGCGCGTGTCGGGTTTATCAGCAGTGAAGATATTGCCCGCGCCGCGGTGGCGCTATTGTCCGATCCTGCGGCGCAAAGTGGCGATTACATCCTGACGGGACCGGAACCGATCAGCTATGGCGACGTGGCGCGCACGATGTCGGAGCTGATCGGTCGGGATATTGAGCACACATCAGTCCCGGTGGAGAAGCTCATCCTTGAACTCAAGGAAGCCGGCTTGCCGGTACAGTATGCGCGGATGTTGGCAGGTCTCGATACGTTGATCGCGTCGGGGGCGGAGGATCGTGCGACGCCGTGCGTAGAGCAGCTGACGGGTAGGGAACCCGAGTCCTTTGCTGCGTTTGCCGTGCGCCACGCACCTCTGTGGCTAACCGTAACTTAACAATCGACCCACTCTTCTTCATCGAGATCACGAAGTAAAGTCGCCCGCATATCAACCTGCGCCGGGTTTCTCCTGATCCAGACTGCTGCTGCATGCGTTCTCGTCGCGCTCATCGCCGTGATGATCGTGCTTGGGCGACTCGATCGGGCCAGGTGTCGGCCGATGGCGCGTCCACTACCTGAAGCGTCTTTTCTCGTGCCATGTTTCAACGATGCGGCGACCGTGATCGACTCAATCGAGAGCCTTCTAAAAGTCCTTGGCCCGGATGCAGACATCGTCGTGATTGACGACGCAAGCACGGATGAAAGTGTGGCGCTACTCGAGGTGCACGCCGGACGTATGCCGTACCGGCTACTTCGTAACGACAGCAACCAGGGTAAGTCCTGGACCCTGGATCACGCCTATCGCCTCGCTCGTCACGATATCCTGGTCTTCGTCGATGCAGACGTCACGGTTGATGCGCCTGCATTGCGCGATGTGCTGGAGCGCCTGCGGGATCCTCGTGTTGGTGCCGTGAGTTGTCCGTATGTGCCGCGCAATACCGGGATAATTCCCCTGATGCTGCATGTGGAGTACAACATGCTCTCGCTCGTGCAGGGCGCCTACAATCTCGCATCGGCGATGTCGCTCTGGGGAGGATTCCTTGCGGTCAAGCGCGCCGCGTTCGAGCAGGCGGGCGGCTTTTCGCTCGACGCGATTACCGAAGACATGGATCTCGCGTTCAAGTTGAATCGTTGTGGCTGGAAAGTTGAGCAGAGCTTTGTACCGGTGCGGACGATTGTGCCTGAAACGTTGGGTGCGTGGTTCAGGCAAAAGCTCCGTTGGTACCAGGGCGGCCTGCAGGCGTCTCTTCGGCATTGGCGGGTCTGGATCACCAACCCGATACACCTGCTCTTCATGTCATCGATGGCGACCTTCATCGCGCTGTCGATCGTGTCGCTTGGCCAACAGGTCGCGACACTGCAAAACGTCGTCGACTACCTGGGCCTGCTGGGTGAGACGCTTTCGTTGCTGGCCAGCCTCAAGGCGGTGGGCCTGGTTTACGGCGCGACACTCCTCAAGGACGCCTTGTGGGGACTCGCGTTTACACTCGTCTGTATTCCTTACGTCCTGCCGATGATCACGTCGCTGAGAAAAGCGCATCTTGCGTTGCTGGTCGCACCATTTGCGATGGTCTATATGCCGGCTTCGCTGGTTGTGCTGGTTTGTGCAGCGGCCGTGCTGGCGGTTCACGCGCGCCACCTTAGGCCCGGCGTGCGCGCCTGGTAGTCGCCTTGCTGCCTAGACGGCCTTCTTGGGATTCGGAAAGCGGTTCGACTGGCTTTCGCCCTCGCGGGGGTCGAGGCACTCGAAGTCTTTCTCGACCAGGATACGGAGCTCGCCTTGCGGCAATGCCATCGATTCGCGGATCGATACCGCGGTTTCATCCGAAGCCCAGCTGTTCACGATATCGGTCGATAGCGTGACAGTGATGCCCTGATTACCGAACTCGGCGGCCGCACCGCCTGCATGGGTTGTGAGTTCGTAGCAGAAACTCGGACCGGCAGGGAAGCGCGTCGTACATGCGATCTTTTTGCCCTGCGCGAGGCTTTCGACTTCCTCTCGATCCAGTCGCAAACGAATGCTGTCGTCGAGAATCCTGAGTTTCATCGTCTTTACTGGCCCCTGCTGCCAGCGACAAGTATCGGAGACGTGGCGGCTGCTCGCAAGTTTGTGTGCGAGTTATGTCAACTCGACATCGAGAAGACGAACGTACTGCTGTCCCGAGTGCAGGTCTCGTTCAACCATGCCGCCCTGGACGCTCGCCCTGGGATAGGAGATCTTGACGACGGCAAGGTCGTCCACGTGGTAGAAACCCACCTGGTCTGCGGGCGCACCATAAAGCTTTTCGATGAGCGCGGGAGAAAGGGCAGGGTGCTTGTGATACTTCTCATAGTTTTCAGCGCCGTCGAAGAACAAATCGATGGTGACCCAGAACGGACCGGCCTGTTTTGAGCGAACGTGCCGACACACGTCGCCGACCTTAACCGACACGGCGACGATCTCCCCGGGCATCGGCCCATTCAATTCGGATCAGTTCCAGCGGGTCCTCGGTGCTGACGACATGATTGAGGAGGAACTCATACACCTGGCCACGTGAGACCTGGGCGGGACTGAACGGGAAACCGTAGCTGGGCAGCTCTTTGTCCGGCACGCTCGGGAAGTGAAAGAAATAGGGGTTGCAGCACCTCGCTATATCGTCTGCCAGTTCCTGCGTCGCGGCGGTGGCCACAAACAGGACGCCGATCTCGCGTGGCGGTGGCGTGCCAGCCGGCACCGTGTCGCCACTGACCGCATTCCAGCCGTAGAGTCGCAGGGAGATGTGATACTCGCCTAACTGATCGGCCGGGATGCTGCGCTGGACGCGACGATTCAGCGCATACAGCAACCTGTCATGAAACCCGTCGACATCATTCAGGACATCCGGGTCCTGGATACCTACCAGCATCAGCGTCTGGTATGGGCCGGCACCGGCGCCCTCGAGTTTGAGCGTATAAGGCGCCTGCTCCCAGACGGAACCCGTGACTTCGACGGTCCGCTCATCCACCTGGATGTAACGGGCGTTCGTGACGTCCAGCACGCCGCCGGGTTCGACCAGCCGAAATGGATCCTTGTTTTCGTAGAGCATGTGGGCAGAGACACTGTGCGGCGTACAACGGTTGTCCTGGGAAAGCGGTTCGACACGAAAACCGTCTGCGCCAACGCGCAGCAAGACGCCGGACCCGCGGCTCGGGTCTGCCGCGCACTGAACGCCGCATTCGCCAACTTTCCCGGCATGCCATGCGGCGCCCCAGGACGCGCCTCGCCAGATCGGGTAGCAGGCTAGCACGGCGGTGTCGGTCGACCTGCCGGCGATGATGATGTCTGCGCCGTGTTGCAGCGCTTCGATGAATGGCTCGACGCCCATCGCCGCAACGATGTGATCGCACTTGTCGACGGTGCTGTCATCGAGCGGCCCTTTGGGCGCGAGCGGAGCGATTCGGCCTCGTGCGTTCAGCGCCTTGACCTGTGCACGGTCGAGTTCGCTGTAAAGCAGTGCAATGCGCGGCGAGTATTCCAGTTCTTCAGCGACCTCGATGACGATGTCGCTTGTCCAGTCGACGTTCATGTCACCGCCTGCCTGGCCAGCGGTCCCGATGATAATCGGGATACCGGCGCTCGCTTGTGCACGCATGAGAATCTGCAGATCCCGTTTTACAGACGCCCGATTGTTCTTCGACACCCCTTGCGCGAGGTAAGCGGCGCCACTGTCGGTGGAACCGGCATCGGTTGCGAAGGCGTGAGCGCCCTGGGCCAATCCCCAGGCGACCTCGCTCTCGCGTACACCCGCGCCCAGCGAGCCACAGGGCACGATGATGTTCACGGTGTCGGTCAATACAGGCATGGTTTGATTACCTTGCGCTCGCGCGCCGTCAAGGAGTCTTCAAGCGCAGCGCTTTGCCGCGACGCAAACTTGGTTCACGCTCATTATGACCAAGCGCCATCCGTGTGTCAGCGCGCTGATTTGCGGCCGATTGATCGTCTACCTCATGTAGAATCGACCCGATACCGAGCCAAGGAGTTTACCGATGACCGAGATAGCCCAGGACACCTTCAACGCGCTGCTCAAACTGGATACGCCCACCGTCTGCAATGCACTGGAAGTCGTCAGTCCGGACCGTCGCGCACAAGGGTTCAACGTACGCCCGTTCGTGTGTGCTCACCCGGCGTTACCGCCGATTCTCGGCTACGCTCGAACTGTTCGTATTCGTTCGACTCACAAGCCCTACCGGCCGCAGGACAGCGACGGCTACTACTCCTACATCGCCGAGGGCGGGCCTATCCCCAGCATTGCGATCGTGCAGGACATCGACGAGATTCCGGGATACGGCGCGCTCTGGGGTGAAGTGAACACCAACGTGCATTATGGGCTCGGATGCCAGGGCGTCGTCACCAATGGCAGCATTCGGGACATTCCGGATTCGCAGCCGAAGTTCCAGATGCTGGGCGGCATGATCAACCCGTCTCATGCGTGGATCAACGTGCTCGACTGGGGGATGACCGTCAACGTACATGGCATGGAAGTGTCAGACGGCGACCTGGTGCATGCCGATATGCACGGCGCCGTTGTGATTCCGTCAGACGCCGCCGCTGCCGTGGTCGAAGAAGCGAAGAAGATCATCGCACGTGAACACATCATCATCTCGGCGGCCAAGGAGCCGGGATTCAACATGGAGAAGTTGCGTGCTGCCTGGAAGGGCATGGCGGAGATTCACTAACGGAGGCCGTCACTGACTGAGTGCTGCAAACCATGCGCAAGGATCAGTCATAATCAGCTACACGGGTGCATATCTAATCGACGCGACGCGCCATGTGCCCCCACCACACATAACGCGGACGCCCTTTCTCGAACTCGCTGAAGACAACGGGTGTGCAGGTGAGAAGGTAAGGATCCTGCTGGATGAACACTGTCTCGCTCATTGGCACGAGCAGTAAGGGAGCCCAATCGTCTGAATCCGAGGGTGCACTGGCTTCGATGTAGCGCACGAACAGTTTGCCATCGTTCGCCTCGATGCTGACTCTCCCGTTAAAGCAGTCGTAGTTTCCGACATATTTGTCGATCTCGATATCTGCAGGCGTTTCTGGCAGTTCTACGGGTGCAGGTGGCTGGACCCCGATGCGCTCGAAGAGCCAGCGAAGAACCCGGTCCGTCAGCAACCCGCCTGTGGCCGAGTTGGTCAAGACGGCAACGGCAAAGCGTCGCGCCGGCAACAAGCGGAGGGCTGATACTTGTCCGATCGCGCCGCCATTCATGGCGATCACGCGATGGCCGCCCCAATCCGATAGTGCGCAGCCGAGACCCATCCTGTGCTGAGTGTCACCAGGAAGCGGCGGCTGTTCGAGCTGAACTTGCTGCATCTGATCGATGCTGGCTTGTGATAGCAAACGATTGCCATTTGGAGCGACACCGCCTTGCATGCGCATGGCAGCCAAGGACAGCAAGTCCGGGATCGTGGCACAAAGTCCGTGAGCGGGACCCGTGCAGCGCTCCATGTGCCAGACGGGCGTCAGCGAAATGGTGCGATCCGGAGCGACCGTGTGGCCGGCGGCAGTGCTGAATCGCAGCGCCTCTTCAGGTAGCGTCACCGAATGCGTGAGTCCAAGCGGGTGCAGAACGTCGGACTTGAGCGCATCGTCCCAGGTCGTCTTCGTTAACTGTTCGACTATTCTCCCTGCCACGATAAATGCAGTGTTCGAATACGACATTGCCGTGCCGGGAGAATACATGAATCCGAGCGAGCGGCATGCGTCGACATAGCGCGCGATGCAATCGTCGTCGCGCCCGTAGCCGGCACCGAGTTCGCCATCCACGCCACTCGTATGCGACAACAGATGGCGCACGAGAATCTGCCGGGTAAGTGCATCATCGGCAAATCGTAACTCCGGCAGGTAGTTCACGGCGGGAGCATCCAGGCTGACAAGACCCTTTTCCTGCAATTGCAGGATCTGCGTTGCAGTAAACGCTTTCGTGATCGATCCCACCTGAAATAACGTGTCAGGTATGACGTTAGCGCCCGTCTCGACATTGACGGTCCCGGTCGCAGCGATTTCCGTTCGTCCGTCGCACATCCAGCCGACGGCGGCGCCCGGTACGCAATAGCGATCCATCCAGCCCGTCAATCGTTCTTTTATTTCATCGCTGGTCGGCAGCGCGTCAACGTCCGAAGTTGTTGACCTTCCGTGGTTGTCGGACATGTAGCCTCCATCAATTCGAACCAATCGACAAACGGCTCGGACGTGGCGTCCCCGACAAGAGTGTCACCCATCTCTCCGGTAAGGACCCGGGGAAAACTGGCGCGCCCGGCGCGATTCGAACGCGCGACCTTTGGCTTCGGAGGCCAACACTCTATCCAGCTGAGCTACGGGCGCGGGAAGCGGCATTGTACTAGATATCAATACCCTTATCGAAGCTTGCCGTGACAATCTCCAGCGCTTCTTCGAGGGTTGTCGCGAAGTGGATGTCCTCGCCGAGATCGGCGCCGGCACCTGCATACATCCTGGCCATGCCAAAGTTTGCGGGGTTGGCGGTCACGAAAATCGCAGGTCCGGTGACACGCCTTGGATGAGACTGGATACTGGTGATGTATTGCATGATGTCGTCAAAGTCGAGGGCAATCTCGCTCTCGCGCAGATCCATCACAAAGCCGAATTCGGGGCGATAGGCCTCGTCGGCGTACAGGTGCTCGGCGGTCGCAAGGAGCGATTCCAGGGTCACCCTGCCGGAAAGGTCCAGCAGCGTCGTCCGTTCAGTCTCGAGGACCCGGTACGGATGTGTTCGCTTTCCTTGCGTCATGTGCCTCCATGGCTGGGCCCGCGATCAGGGATCGGTTGCCTCCTGCTCTGCGGGTTCCCGCCTGACCCAGTAAGAGAACAGTATGCCGAATTCGAAAAGCAGCCACATCGGGACGGCGAGCAAAATCTGGGAAATCACATCCGGGGGTGTCAGCAGCATGCCGACGATGAAGCACCCGACAATGACATAGGGGCGCTTCTTCTTGAGGTTCTCGACTGTGGTGGCGCCAGACCAGACCAGCAGTACCGTGGCGATTGGGATCTCGAAGGCGAGGCCGAATGCAAAGAACAGCTTGAGGACGAAGTCGAGATAGCGATTGATGTCTGTCATCACCGTGACGCCCTCTGGTGCGGCGGTCGAGAAAAATCCGAACACGAGCGGGAACACGACGTAGAACGCGAAGGCAATACCCGAGTAGAACAGCACGATACTGGAGATCAGCAGGGGCAGCGCGAACTTCTTCTCGTTGCTGTATAGCCCTGGCGAAATGAAACTCCACGCCTGGTGCAGGATGTACGGCACAGAGATAAACACCGCGAGCACGAGCGACAATTTGAACGGCGTCAGGAAGGGCGAGGCGACTTCGGTCGCGATCATCGTCGTGCCGGCGGGCATGTAAGCCCGAAGCGGTTCGGAGATGTATGAGTAGAGCGGGTTCGCAAAGTAGAAAAGCGGCAGGAACACGATCACGACGCAAATCATGCTTCTCAGCAGTCGCGATCGCAGTTCTATCAGGTGCTCGATGAGGGGCTGGCCTTCATCCTGCGGATTCTGACTGTTTTGCTCCGTCATCTTTGTTTTCTTCGATGCGTGGCGCCTCGGTGAGCGGGGCGTCCAGCGTGGCTGACTGCTTGATTTCCCTGATCGTGCCGCCGGTGTCGTCCACCATGTCCTGCAGGTCGCGACGCGTCTCGCGCAGTTGCTTCATTACGGACTCGTTATGAAGCTGCTGACGAATCTCGTCGGCACCGATCTCGTTTTCGATTTCCTGCTTGATGTTGGCAAGGCCGCGTCGAATACGTCCGACCCATAGCGCGACCGTGCGGACCGTCTCCGGCAACTTCTCGGGCCCGATGACGAGCAGGGAGACGATGCAGACGAGCAGGAGTTCGGGAAAACCGATATCAAACATGGCGGATGCCGCGGCCGGAAATCAGTCCTTGTGGGCCTCGGCTTTCTCCCTCGTCTGTTCAGGCGTGACGTTCTTGACCTCGGGGTCGTCTGCCTTGAGCTTGGGATTGTCCTTCTCTTTATCCTCGTTACTCATGGCACTGCGAAAACCCTTTATCGCCGAGCCCAGATCACTGCCCATGGACTTCAGTTTGCCTGTGCCAAAAAGCAGCACGACAATCGCGAGGATCACGAGCAGTTCAGTAATTCCAAATGACATAAGAACCTCCGGGTTATTTGGCCCTGGCAGCCTTCTCTTCGATACCAGACGTGCCGAATCGCCGATCCAGTTCGGCAAGGACCTCGTCGGGGGAAATGCCAAGATGGGTCAGCATGACCAGTGTGTGAAACCACAGGTCGGCCGTCTCCTTCACCACCTCGGCCCGTGATTCCTTTGCATCGGCGTCCTTCGCTGCCAGGATGGTTTCGACAGCTTCCTCGCCGACTTTCTCCAGAATCTTGTTCAGGCCCTTCTGATACAGGCCCGCCACATACGAGTCACCGGCGTCCGCGCCCTTGCGGTCCTGCAAGACCAGCGCCAACTTTTCCAGTACGTCCCGGTTACTCATGGCCGTAAATCTCTTTGGGGTCCTTCAATACCGGTTCCTTGTCGACCCAACGGTCGTTTTCGAGGCTCCGGTAGAAGCAGGATGCCCTGCCTGTATGGCAAGCAATACCGCCTGCCTGGCTCACCTTCAATATTAGCACATCGCCATCGCAGTCAAGTTGCACTTCGCGTACCTGCTGCACATGGCCGGACTCTTCGCCCTTGCGCCACAGGCGCGCGCGGCTGCGGGAATAATAGGTCGCCTTGCCCGTCCGGACTGTCTCGGTCGCCGCCTCGCGGTTCATCCAGCCGACCATCAGCACACGGCCGGAGTCGGCGTCCTGGGCGATAGCCGGGACGAGACCCTGATCGTCGAAGTGGATGTCATTCAGCCATTCGTCGGACATTGTCGATGCCGCGCAAAAAAGGGGCGGGAGAATAGCACGCTAGGGACGGATAAACATCCAGTAGACGCCAAGGCTGCCGAGCAGTGAACTGCCGAGGAGCGCCTCGTGCGTCGCGGCGACACCGGTGAGGGGCATGAGCGCCGCGATCAGTGCAGCAACAAGTGCAACTCCGCCCATCCGGTTGAGGCGTCGTGCCCGGTTCTGGTGCTGTAGTTCGGTGCGCAATTGCGAGAGCACGAGCGTCTGCTCGCGGTTGTTGCGCCCCAGGGCCCGGATCTCGTGCAACGCGTCGATCGCGAGTTGTGGCAGTTCCGGCAACTGCTCGAGGAGTCCGGGCGCATTGTGGCGAAGGCGTTTGAACAGGCCGCCGACACCCATGCGCTCTTTCATCCAGCGTTCCATGAACGGCGCCGCGGTTTCCCACAGGTCGAGGTCAGGATAGATCTGTCGTCCCATGCCCTCGATGTTGAGCAGCGTTTTCTGGAGCAGCACAAGTTGCGGCTGCACCTCCATATTGAATCGGCGTGCCGTCTGGAACAGAGACAGGAGTACGCGCCCGAACGAAATTTCCGCGATCGGTTTCTGGAAGACGGGCTCGCAGACGCTGCGAATCACGGACTCGAATTCATGCACATCGGTGTCGGCCGGCACCCAGCCACTTTCGACATGCAGCCGCGCCACTTCGTTGTAGTCGCGATGGAAGAATGCGAGGAGGTTGCGGGCCAGGTAGTTTTTGTCGTCCTCGGTCAGCGATCCGATGATGGCGCAATCGAGTGCGATGTAGGTCGGGTTTTCCGGGTCGGTCGCGTCGATGAACACATTGCCGGGATGCATATCGGCGTGGAAGAAATTGTCTTCGAACACTTGCGTGAAGAAGATTTCGACGCCGAGGTGAGCGAGCCTCTTCATGTTCACGTTGCGTGCGCGCATGCCGGCGACGTCGGCTGCCGTCAGGCCGTAGATGCGCTCCATCACCATGACGTTGTTGCGTGTGTAGTCCCAGTAGACCTTCGGTACGTAGAGTTTGCCCGAGTGTTGCCAGTTCGCGCGCAATTGTGTGGTGTTTGCGGCTTCGAGCTGCAGGTCCAGTTCGTCCAGTACCGTGCGCTCGTAGTCACGGACGATATCCACGGGGTGCAGCCTGCGTCCATCTACCCAGATGCGCTCCAGCCAGCTCGCCATCATGTACATGACCTTGAGGTCTCGCTCGATAAGCGGACGAATGCCGGGCCGGATGACTTTGACCACGACTTCCTCGCCGGTTGTCAGCACGGCGGCGTGGACCTGTGCAACGGATGCGCTGGCGAGCGGATCGACGTCGAACTGGTTGAACAAGCGGTCGACCGATTCGCCGAGGCTCGATTCGATGACGCGTCTTGCCTCGTGAGAGGGGAAGGGCGGCACCTGGTCCTGCAGCTTTTGCAATTCGTTGGCGGTTTCCTCGTCGAACAAATCGCGGCGCGTTGAGAGGATTTGTCCGAATTTGATGAAGATCGGGCCGAGCGATTCGAACGTCAGTCGCAAGGACGCGGCGGGACTCGTGCCGGGTGCCGGTACGAGGCGAACCAGCACAAGCAACGCGCGATATCGAAGTGGAACAGGGCGGTCTGCCGGCAACAGTCGATCGAGCCGGTGGCGCGCAACGATCAGGAGTATGCCGACCAGGCGCAGGAATCGCATTGCGGTCAGCCTTTGATGCCGAGATGGATGGCGGCAACGCCGTCGACGATGTTGTGATAGCTGCTTTCCGCGAAGCCGGCATCCTCGATCATGTCGCGCAGTGTCTCCTGGTCGGGATGCATGCGTATCGATTCGACGAGGTATTTGTAGCTGTCGCGATCGCCGGTTATTGCGCGGCCGATGTCGGGCCACAGCGCGGAAAATGCGTTGTAGGCAGTGCGCATCACCGGGTTCCTTGGCTTCGAGAACTCGAGCACCACCAGGTGTCCATGTGGTTTGAGGACCCGGCACATGTCTGCGAGTGCGACTTCCTTGCGTGTTACGTTGCGCAGGCCAAACGCGATCGTGATCGCGTCGAAGGCTTCGTCCGGGAACGGCAGCTTCTCCGCGTCGCCCTGGACATAGTCGATGTTGGAGACGATGCCGCGATCGAGCAGGCGATCGCGACCGACTTCGATCATCTCGAAATTGATATCGCACAGGACA
>JAGRIN010000588.1 GCA_020443245.1 Pseudomonadales bacterium | reverse complement strand
CGCCACCTGTCTGGCGATGGCCGTGAATCAGGGCTATGTCTGTTATGCCCTGAGCTTTGATTATGGTCAACGCCATCATGTCGAACTGGCCGCCGCGCAGCAGGTTGCAAAGAGCTGTAATGCAGTTATCCATAAAGTAATCAAACTCGGGCTGGGGGAAATCGGCGGTTCGGCGCTGACGGATGCAAACATTGCCGTGCCAACAGCACCATCCAGCGGCATTCCGGTGACCTATGTGCCGGCCCGCAACACTGTGTTTCTTTCACTGGCTCTGGGCTGGGCGGAGGTGCTGGGCGCCTATGATATTTTCATCGGCGTCAACGCGGTTGATTATTCCGGCTATCCTGATTGCCGGCCGGAATTTGTCCAGGCATTCGAAACCATGGCCGGACTTGCCACCAAGGCAGGTGTAGAAGGGCATAAATTTACCATCCATACACCGCTGATACATTTGAGCAAGGCCGAGATTATTCAACAAGGTATAGTGCTTGGTATTGACTACGGACTTACCGTGTCCTGCTATTCCGCCGATGCTGCTGGCCGCGCCTG
>JAGRIN010000587.1 GCA_020443245.1 Pseudomonadales bacterium | reverse complement strand
GGTCCGCACGATCGGCAGTCCCAGGGTGACGTTGACCGCCGCGCCGAAACCGAGCGCCTTGAGGGCGGCCAGGCCCTGGTCGTGGTACATGGCGACGATGGCGTCGTAGCGGTCGCGATGCGCCGCCGTGAAGACGGTATCGGCCGGCAGCGGGCCGTCGACGACGGCGCCGGTGGCGCGCAGGGCGGCAACGGCGGGGGCGATGACGTCGATTTCCTCGCGGCCGAGGTGGCCACCTTCCCCCGCGTGGGGATTGAGGCCGCACAGCGCGACCCGTGGCCGTTCGAGGCCGAAGCGCTCGCGCAGGGCGCGCACGGTGATGTCGACGACGGCGGTGATGCGCTCCCGGGTGATCAGGGCCGGGACCGCGTGCAGGGCGACATGAGTCGTCACCAGGACGACGCGCAGCCTACCGGCGACGAGCATCATGACCGGCAGCGCGGCGCCGCAGCGTTCGGCCAGGAACTCGGTATGGCCGGTGAACGGGCGTCCAGCGTCGTTGATGACGGATTTCTGGACCGGTCCCGTGACGAGGCCGTCGACCTCTCC
>JAGRIN010000586.1 GCA_020443245.1 Pseudomonadales bacterium | reverse complement strand
CAATGCACGGTCCCACTACCTTCGCGTAGAAGTCCTCCATCTCTTGTTCTTCTTCACTTGTATAGGCTAAAGGCTGATGCTGTGATCCACGCGTGGCTTGATACTGATCAAAATGGCACTAAGACGCAGCGCGTTCTGGATTACCCGCTTCATTGCCCGTCGGAACTGCACGCGGCGTTCGAGCTGCTGGGCCACGTTCTGGGCGACCAGCAGGGCATCGAGTTCCGGCTTGCGGATTTCTTCGATGTTGATGTGCACCTTCGCGTTCATGCGACCTTCCAGGTCATAACGCAGGCGTTCCACGTCCTCGCCCTTCTTGCCGATCACGATGCCCGGGCGCGCGGTATGGATGGTCAGCCGTGCGGTCTGCGCGGAACGCTGAATCTCAATTCGCGAAACCGACGCCTGGGCGAGCCGCTTGCGCAGGTAGTCACGCACTTCGAGATCGTTCAGCAGGTAGCGGCTGTACTGCTTCTTGTCCGCGTACCAGACCGAGGAGTGCTCCTTGGTGATCCCGAGGCGAATGCCGGCCGGATTGACTTTCTGACCCATA
>JAGRIN010000585.1 GCA_020443245.1 Pseudomonadales bacterium | reverse complement strand
CACCATCGAATCGGAAGATGCCCGCAAGCAAGAGCTTTACGAATGCCTTGCCTATTTCACGGACCTGTGGAACCAGCGCGTGAATTCGGAGCCCAAGGGCGACCTGATCTCGATGCTCGCGCATGCCGAGGCCACCAAGAATCTGGTCGACGAGCCCATGGAGTACCTGGGCAATCTCACCTTGCTGATCGTCGGCGGCAACGACACGACCCGCAACTCGATGAGCGGTGGCCTGTGGGCGCTCGCTTCGCATCCGCGGCAGTATGCACGCCTGCGCGCCGACCACGGACTCATCCCGAGCGCGGTCTCGGAGATGATCCGCTGGCAGTCACCCATCGTCCACATGCGTCGCACAGCGGTCGCGGACCATGAGCTGGCGGGCCAGCGCATCGCATCGGGTGACAAGGTGGTGATGTGGTATATCTCCGGCAACCGCGACGAGCGCGCGTTCGAGCGGCCCGACGAGTTCATCATCGACCGCCCGGATGCGCGCAAACACCTGGCGTTTGGTTTTGGCATTCACCGCTGCATGGGCAACCGGCTGGCGGAATTGCAG
>JAGRIN010000584.1 GCA_020443245.1 Pseudomonadales bacterium | reverse complement strand
TTCGGTCGGCGCATACTGGTCGGTCACGAAATACAAGGACATCATGGCGGTCGACTCGAACCACAAGGTGTTCTCGTCGGTGCCGAGCATCGTCATCGGTGACCCGTCCGATGATTTCCAGCCGCCCATGTTCATCGCCATGGACCCGCCGCTGCACGATATCCAGCGAAAGGCAGCGCAGCCGGCTGTCGCGCCGAGCCAGCTGTCCGAACTGGAAGACCTGATCCGCCAGCGCGTCGGCACTATCCTCGACAGCCTGCCGGTAGGCGAAGAGTTCAACTGGGTCGACAAGGTCTCCATCGAGCTCACCACCCAGATGCTGGCCACGCTGTTCGATTTCCCGTTCGAGGACCGTCACAAGCTGCCCTTCTGGTCCGATGTGGCCACGACCAGTGACGCCGTCGGCGTCGCCGGGGCGGACATGGAATGGCGGATGAAGCATCTCCACGAATGCCTCGCCGCGTTCACACAGCTCTGGCAGCAGCGGGCCGCAGAGCCGCGCAAGTTCGATTTCATCTCCCTGCTCGCCCATGATCCGGAAACCAAGGACATGGTG
>JAGRIN010000583.1 GCA_020443245.1 Pseudomonadales bacterium | reverse complement strand
CGCGGTATTGTAAGAGTTATCTGTAGCAACCCCCGGCATAAGCAACGTCAGGGCTAAACAGTTAGAGGCAAAAGTCAGGAAGCAATTATGGCAAGGATAGCAGGCGTAGACCTACCCAGAGATAAGCGAGTGGTGATCGGACTGACCTACATTTACGGGATCGGTCCGTCTCTCAGCAAAAAGATTCTCAGCAAGGCCGGCATCGATGAGTCGATTCGGGTCCGAGATCTGGATGAGCAGCAAGTGGCGAGCATCAGAAATACCATTTCTGAAGAGCATCAGGTTGAAGGTGATCTTCGAACCGAAGTAAACCTCAACATCAAGCGACTGATGGATATCGGCTGCTACCGAGGTTTGCGCCACAGAATGGGGCTCCCGGCGCGAGGACAACGGACTCGCACCAATTCCCGGACTCGAAAAGGTCGTCGCAAGACCGTTGCCAACAAAAAGAAACCAGGTAAGTAATATAAGGGGATAATACCCCACAGGTAAGACAATGGCCAAGAGCAATAGAAAGAAGGAAAAGAAGAGCGTCGCCAGAGGCCGCGTTTATATTA
>JAGRIN010000582.1 GCA_020443245.1 Pseudomonadales bacterium | reverse complement strand
GGGCGCGGATGTTCTCGCGGGTGAACAGCTCGCCGCGTGGACTGAGCGCCAGTGCTCCCTTGGTGATCACTTCATCGGCCAGGGGGATGTCCCCGGTGATGACCAGGTCCCCCGCCGCGCAGCGGCGGACAATCTCGTGATCGGCAATGTCAAAGCCCTTGGGTACCTGCACAAAGCTGATGTGCGGGGATGGTGGCACCCTGATGGCATGGTTGGCGACCAGGGTCAGTTGCGTGCCGGTGCGGTTGGCAGCCCGGAACAGGATGTCCTTGATCACGACCGGGCAGGCGTCCGCGTCCACCCAGATGGTTGCGATGGCCAAGTCAGTTGCCGTCCGCTGCGATGGCTGCTGCGTAGCGCTCGGCTGCGATCTCCAGTTGCCAGGCCCGGTCTTCCGCGAGCAGGAATCCGGCACCAATCAGCGCATCAACGCAGGCCTCTGCCCGGGCGAGGTAGGCTTCGACATCGCCGTACCGCGCGCGGATTTCAGCCGCCGGGAAGAACAGCGTAAACCCGGCAAAGATGGCGGCCTGCTCCCCCGCCCCGGTATCCGGGTG
>JAGRIN010000581.1 GCA_020443245.1 Pseudomonadales bacterium | reverse complement strand
TATCGCCCGCATCGCCTGGCTGTCCATGGGTCTGCCCCTGGAAGTGGCCGCCACCACGGTCGATTCCCAGTGTGGCTCCAGTCAGCAGGCGACCTCGCTTGGCGCGGCCATGGTCGCCAGCGGCATGGAAGACGTGGTCATGTGCTGCGGCGTCGAAATGATGACCCGCGTACCACTCGGTTCAAACATGAAGGACGGCGTGCCGATGGGCGAGTCCTACATGCAGCACTACCAGCCCACCTCCCAGTTCATGGGCGCGGCGATGATTGCCGAGGAATACCAGATTACGCGCGCCGATGTGGACGCCTTCGGTCTGAAGAGCCAGCAGAATGCCATCCGCGCCTGGGAAGAAAATCGTTTCGAGCGGGAAATTGTGCCCATCGAAGCACCGGTGCTGGACGACAAGGGTCAGCCTACCGGCGAAACCCGCGTGATCGCACGTGATGAAGGCCTGCGCGCCACGACGCTGGAATCGCTTGCCAAGCTGGAACCGGTACCCGGACAGAGCATCCATACCGCGGGCACAAGCTCGCAGGTTTCCGATGGCGCATCCGTTGTCATC
>JAGRIN010000580.1 GCA_020443245.1 Pseudomonadales bacterium | reverse complement strand
ATCGAGTACTTACACGCTTGGCGACAATGATGTGGGCAACAAGATGTCGGTTGTCGTGACGTACACGGACGGTCACGGGACACTGGAGACTGTGTCCAGCGGCCTGACCGGCGTGGTCGCCAACGTCAACGATGCACCGACCGGCAGCGTGTCGATTACCGGTACCGTGACCGAAGACGAAACGCTGACGGCCGATACGTCGACCCTGGCGGACGCGGATGGTCTCGGCGCGTTCAGTTACCAATGGCAGCGGGCCGGTGTCGACATCGTCGGTGCGAACAGTGCGACCTACACGTTGGGCGATGCCGATGTCGGCTCAAGTATCTCAGTCGACGTGAGGTGGACTGATGGACAGGGTACGGCAGAGTCCGTATCGAGTTCCCCGGTCGGTCCGGTTGCAAACGTGAACGACGTGCCCACCGGAAGCGTTGTGATAACCGGAACCCCGACGGAGGATGAGACGCTCAACGCCGACACGTCGGGACTGGGCGACGCGGATGGCCTGGGGGTATTCAGCTACCAGTGGCAGCGCGGCGGCGTCGACATCGCTGGCGCGAACAGCGC
>JAGRIN010000579.1 GCA_020443245.1 Pseudomonadales bacterium | reverse complement strand
TGCACTTCGCGCCAGCGTCGAGCAGCTCTCGCTGAACCCGCCGGCTGCCGTAGCGTTCGCGACTGGCGCGGAACACCGACTCGACGTGAGCGTCGAAAGCGTCCCGGTCGCTGACGCCCGCGGCGGGCCGCCTGCCGCGCCACGCGTAGTAGCCCGACCGGCTGACACGCAGGACACGCGTGAGGCTCGAGAGCGAGAAGTTGGCCTCCTCCGCGAGGATGAAGCGGTAGCGCTCCACTACCGTTGCTCCTTCGCGAAGAAGGCCGCCGCTTTTTTTAGGATTTCGCGCTCCTCCCTCAGCCGACGGACCTCGCGCCGGAGAGTGGCCAGCTCCGTTCGCTCGTCGGCTGTCAGACCCTGCTGAGGCTCGCGGGCCGCGCTGATCCAGGTCCGAAGGAGATTGTCGCCGATGCCGAGATCGCGGGCCGTCTGGGCGATGGTGGTTGTCCCGCCCGTCGCGAGCCGAACTGCGTCGGCCTTGAACTCGGGCGTGTACTTCCGGCGGGCGCGGGAGGGTGTGGTCGTGTCGGTCATGTCAGGCTCCGGGGGCGTTGCCGTCCACCAT
>JAGRIN010000056.1 GCA_020443245.1 Pseudomonadales bacterium | reverse complement strand
CGTTCATCCCGGATGAGATCGCCCACTTCGTTGTGACTGTCGACGAGTTCTCCCAGTTCGTCGCGCCGGTGACTCGCAATGCGGATGGAGAAGTCCTTGTCCTTGAAGTTTTGCGTACTGTCGATCAACGCCGAAAGCAGCCGCGAGATCGGCCGGACAAACGCCCGCGTGGCGACGAGCGTTCCCGATACAACGATCAGTAACGCAAGCGGCACGCCAACCCAGAGCGACGTGTACTCGGCGAGCACAAATGAGAACAGGACCGCAAGTACGACGAGCGCAACCGTGAGCGCCGTCAATTTGCCTTCGAGGGAGAACAGGCGCCTCACGTCATGCGCTCACTTCAGGCCGTACTTTTCCATGCGCCGATAGAGCGCCTGGCGGGAGAGCCCGAGACTCTTTGCCGCGCGACTGACCACGCCGCTGTAAGCGTCGAGCGCAGACTGGATTTCTGCTTTGCCGGGCTCGCGCCCTGCCTGCGCAGCATGCGAGTCGAGTCCGAGCTGCGACGCCGTAATCTCGTCGGACTCCGCGAGTAGCGCCGCGCGCTTCATGCAGTTCTCGAGTTCCCTGACATTTCCCGGCCAGTGGTAGTCCACCAGGCGCTCCTGCGCATCGGGCGAGAGGTGTTTACCGGCGCCGAGAAAGTGGTGCGCAAGCGGCAGGATGTCGGCAGCGCGCTCGTTCAGGCTCGGGACCCGCAGTTCGATCACATTGATGCGATAGAAAAGGTCCTCTCGGAACGTGCCCTCGCGGATCATCGTCGAAAGATCCGCGTTGGTTGCCGTCACGAGGCGAACGTCCGCCTTGCGCGTCTCACTGCCGCCAAGGCGCTCGAATTCGCCCGTCTGCAAAACGCGAAGCAGCTTGACCTGCCCTTCATGGGGCAGGTTGCCGATTTCATCCAGGAACAGTGTGCCACCGTCCGCGCGTTCAAAGCGCCCCGCACGCTTTTGCGCACCGGTAAATGCACCCTGCTCCGAACCGAAGAGTTCACTTTCAATCAGGTCGGTCGGTAACGCACCCACGTTCACCTTGACGAGTGCACCTTCCCTGCCCGAATTGGCGTGGATAATCTCCGCGATCTTCTCCTTGCCTGCACCGTTGGGGCCGGTGACCAAAACCGGGACATCGGCACGCGCGACGCGGATCGCCAGTTCGACAGCCTGCGTCATCGCGTGACTTTCGAACACGGCGCCGCACAGCTCATACGCTTCGAGCGAGCGCCTCGCCTTCCTCGATTCAGCGATCATCTCGCGCCGTGCCGATTCGGCGTCTTGCAGCTGCAGCAGGTTTCTCACCGTGGTCACGAGTTTGTCGTCGTCCCACGGCTTCGACAGGTAATCTGCAGCGCCCTCTTTGACGAGTTGCACCGCCGCCTCGAGATGCGTCCAGGCGGTGAGCAGGATGATGGGCAGCGCGGGATACAGCCCCCTTATCTCGTTGAACAGGGTCTCTCCTTCCGCGCCCGATGTGGTGTCCGCGGTGAAGTTCATGTCCTGGATCACGAGTTCGACATCCCGCGACTCCAGTATTCCGAGCCCTGCCCGGGGTGAAGATGCTGTTACCACATCGATGTCGTGCAGACTGAAGAGCACTTGCAGCGCGGTGCAAACGCCTTCGTTGTCGTCAATGACCAGGATCGTGGGCATGAATCAGGCAAAGTCGTGAAGGGCCATGCGAGAGTATCGCACAGCCCTTGCACGCGTTGGGGAACTCAAACTGTCCGGGACGCGATACCCGGCGGAATCATGGACGCCCGGCGCGCCGGTCCGAACACCGCAAGGACACCGAGCAGGTACAGGACGACGATGCCGACCGGCAGGTAACCCGGATCCAGCTTCGGGATCCGGAGCAGGTTGAACAGCGCGAGGTGCAAGCCATACGCCATGAAACTCCCGAGCACGACGCCGAACGTGGTGAGCAACACGTTTTCGGTGATGAAGTATCGCAAGATGTCGCGTCGCTTCGCGCCCAGCGCACGCCGGGTGCCAATCTGGCGGGTACGCTGGTTCACCGTAAAGCTCGCGAGGCCCACGATACCCAGCGCGGTAATGACGACCATGAGGCCCGCCACGATGCTCAGGATCTGGATGACGGCCCTGTCGGTGCCGTACGACCGTGCAAGCAGCTCCTTCTGCGTATAGGTGCGCTCGATCAACCGATTGGGATCCACCTCAAACAGCTTCTTCTCAACCTCGGACATCACAGCGTTCAGCGCCCCCGGCTCGGCCCGAATGGCATAGTTGTAGCCGCGGCCCGACTTCGTCTCGACAAAGGGCTGCAGCATGAAGTTGTAGACTGTCTTTCTTCCGCGCGGCGAGTCAGATGCGAGCCAGGCGGCAGCGACGTCTTTGATCACACCGATCACCCGCATCGTGCGGTTCTCCTCGTCGGCGTAATAGACGTCCTTGCCAAGAGGGTCTTCGTCACCGAACAGGTCCCGGCCCATCGATTCCGTCAGGATCGCCACATCGGGCAGGGCACGCTCATTGGCGTCGAGATAGCGAATCTCATCCTTGCGGAAGTTCCTGCCACGCAGGAGCTCGATCCCGAGCGCATCGAGGCCGTGTTCGTCAACGAAGTTGACGTTGACGATCCGGTAATTTGCGTCCGCAAGGTCCTCGTTCGGCCGGTAGCCCTCCGCACGCGTGGAGCCGCCCTGCAGGAACGTCAGCACAGGACTTGCGTCCACGACACCAGGGATCGATCGGATGGCCGCCATGTCGCGTTCGATGAAGTCCCGCACACCTTCGACCGGCACCGTCGGCACTGTAGAAAGGTTGTAGATATTGGGCGTATCGATGCCGACCGGACGGTCCATCTTCTCGATCCGGACATTGATCAAGAACATGGCGTTCACCACAACCGCCAGCGTAAAGGCAATCTGAAGACTGATCAGCACGGGTCCCGTCTTGTTCTGCCACATGGCACTGAGTATCGGCCTGATTTCCATGGTGTTCTCCTACTGTGCCTTGAGATAACGCGCGGGGGGAAGCTGGCAGATTCGCCACGCCGGATAAAGACCGGTGATCATCGTCGACACGACCGACATCAGGATCGCGATCGACACCAGTTCCACATTGAGGTGCGCCACATTGTCGTAGTTGGGGAACATGTGCTTCAGCGCGAGCAGGCCGCCCGAGGCCAGTATGAGCCCGAGCACACCGCCGGCCACACCGATCACCGCGATTTCAACAAGGTGCTGGCGGAACATTCGTTTCTTGCTGCAACCCAGCGCGCGCCGCACGGAGATTTCTCCCGCGCGGCCCGAGAACTTGGCAAACAGCAGCCCGTTGGTGTTGAGCAGGCACACCACGAGGAACATGAACGCGATGCCGATCAACATCACGTAGGCCGGGTTGACCAGTTCCCGGTACTTGAGGAACTCCATGACGTTGAAGATCTCCACCTCATATTCGCCCTGGTAGCGGCCGTACTGCTGCTGGTCCACGGTGTAGTTCTTCAGCATCTGCAGGTATCGATCGCGGTCCGCCTTGTCCTTCAGCCACACCCAGTGATGAATCCACGTGCACTCCTGGTCCAGGAAGTCTTCCCAACTGTCGCCTTTCGAGTCGGCAATGCAGTTGACCGAACCGTTCGATTTCGCCAGCTTCAGCTGAGGCGTCAACGAGAACGGAACGTAGGCGCCGTCTGTCTCGTCGAACACGTCGCCGTCGGTCTCGAAGAATCGGGGAATCGGCGAGAAGTCGTCCGTCACGCCGGTCACCTCGAAGTAATGCCCGTCAACGTCCACCTTCCTGCCAACGCTGTTCACGCCGCCGAAGAGTTTGTCGTTCAAGGCTCGCGACAACACGATGACAAACTGCGCCTTCGTGTCTGCCTCGTCGCTCCAGGCGCTGCCATACAGGAACGGCACTTCGAACAAACGAAAGAAGCCGTTGTTCGCGAGGCGCAGGACTTCCCGAAACGGCTTTATCTGTGCATTGTCCGGATGGAACACGGCACTCGACTGATAGTGCACAGACTCGTCCACCGGGATGTCTGAACCCATCAGGTTGATCACGTCGCGGTACCCGACAAAGGGGTCGGCCTGATCGTTCGGGCCGCGATCTTCATCCAGGTGATTGTCCAGCACGTAGGTGTAAAGGTGACCGCTCCTCGCGGGGATCGGATCCCCCGTCATGAGCGCATAGACAATAAAAACCGTCATACACACGCCAATCCCGATACCGATCGCCGCGATCATGAGCGCACTCAAAACCGGCGTCTTTTTCAGGCTCAGCCAGGATAACCGCAGGTTGTAGGCGAACATGGCGGGTTACTCCGCATTGGTGTTGATGGTTGTGCGGGCGTCCTTTTCGTCCGCCTCGAGGCGAGACTCGTAAGCACTGTAGTCGTCCACCTTCCCGTCGAGCACATGAACGTTACGACGCGCCCGGCGTGCCAGCTCTGCGTCGTGCGTCACCATGATGATCGTCGTCCCCTGCTCATTGATCTGCTCCAGCAACTCCATCACCTGTCGTGCCATCAGCGAGTCCAGGTTGCCGGTCGGCTCGTCTGCGAGCAGCAATCGCGGTTCGCCTGCCAACGCGCGCGCTATCGCAACGCGTTGCTGCTGTCCGCCGGAGAGTTGCGAGGGCAGGTGCTTGACGCGACCTGAGAGTCCGACCGTTTCGAGCGCCCGTTCGATACGGCGTTTGCGTTCCGCGCCGCCGAATCCGCGATAGCGAAGCGGCACATCCACGTTATCGAACACGTTGAGGTCCGGAATCAGGTTGAAACTCTGGAAGATGAACCCGATCTTCGCATTGCGAATTTCCGAACATGCATCGTCATCCAGGCCCGCGATGTTGATGCCGTCGAGTTCGTATTGGCCTTCGTCGAATTGTTCCAGCAGTCCCGCGATGTTGAGAAAGGTTGTCTTGCCGGAGCCCGAAGGACCGGTCACCGCGACGAACTCACCGGCATCGACCGAAAGATGGAAGTTGCGCAGCGCGCTCGTTTCGATCAGGTCGGTACGGTAGATCTTGCTGATGTTCTCCATTTTGAGCATAGTGCTCTCCTTCAGTCGATGACGAGGACCTGGTCCTCGCCCGCAAATTGTGTTGTGTCCGAGGTGACGATTGTCTCGCCTTCAGCGAGGCCGCTTGTCACTTCGATGCGGCTCACACTGGTGGCCCCGGTCCGGATCGCGCGGCGTCTCGCGACACCATCGTCGACCACATACGCAATGTGCCCGCCGCCCGACTGCAGGAACGCACCACGCGCCACTGTCAGGACGTCAGCCTTGCGCTCCAGCAGGATTCGCCCTGCCATTTGCTGGTTCTGGCGGAGTTCCGTGCCCGGTTCCCCGCTGAAGCGCACCCGGCACTTTACCCTGCCGCCCTCGATTTCCGGCGAGATCGATGCAAGCCTTCCGGCTATCTCTGCATTGCCGTGGCCGAGCTCGACTGCGAGGCCGGGGACGAGTTCTTCCACATAGGTTTCAGGCACGTCCAACTCGACTTCCAGCGCCGAAAGATCGACCACGCTAAGGAGTGGCTGGAACTCGACGACCGCATCTTTCTCTTCCACTTCCAGGTTGCCGACAACACCGGTCACCGGCGATGGAATGGAAAGCTCTGCAATCTGGCGGTCGAGGTCCTCGACCAGCAGGGCCTGACGCCGGGCATCGTGCTTTCTGATCGTGAGCTCGAGTTCGAGACGCTGCGTTTTCAGCGTGGTTTCTTCGAGACGATGGCCGTGTTCAAGCTTCGCGCGATCGAGTTCATCCTGCGCCTTCTCGTAATCCTGTTCAGAGATTGCGTTCTTCTGGTGCGCCAATGTCGCACGTCTC
The DNA here is from genome assembly GCA_020443245.1 of Pseudomonadales bacterium. Lineage (GTDB taxonomy): Bacteria > Pseudomonadota > Gammaproteobacteria > Pseudomonadales > Azotimanducaceae > JANQJA01. Next base: position 5,791 of record JAGRIN010000056.1, on the reverse strand, counting down.
AATTCGCGCTCGGCCGCGGTCAACTCGACCTGCGCGAGGTCGAGTTGCTCCTTCAGCGCCAACTTGTCCATCTGTGTCTGGATTTGCTCGCGTTGCACGGACGACGCCAGGCTGTCGAGCCGGCTTTGTTCCTGCGCGCGACGACTGACCAGGTCAGGGTTTTGGATCACGGCAATCAGGTCGCCGGCGTGCACTGCATCGCCGGCGCGAACCTTCAGGGCCACGCGGCCCGCCGCCGGGCTGTAGACAATTGGCTTGACGGCGGCGACCACTTTTCCCTGCACCGAGATGTCGCGGACCAGTTCGCCCCGTTCGACCTGCGCAAGGCGAAGGCCCGCACGATCGACCGAACCCCCAGACGCGACCACCCGGCTCATGACCGGCCACGCAATCACGCCGGCCACGAGTACCACGCCCACGGGCACAACGAGGCGCGCCCGAAGCCAACGCCGGGTCGATTTGTTCACTGTCCTGTCCTGGCTCGCTGTATCCCTGATCATCACACTTGCTCCGCTGCCCGCCTGTGACAAGCAATCCAAGAACCATACCAACTCTCAAGTTATTGTTTTTATTGCATCCTTCTGTTTGCTGGGTGTCCGAAAGTGTACGGCCACCCGGATGTCGGACACCTGTTCGGACTCTCTTCGCTCTCGGGCGTCTTTCTTGGGTGTCCGGAAACGGGGATAATCGGGGGACGCGGCCACGGGGAGTCACGCTCATGCAGCCACCGACGACGTACTGCGAGACCACGCTTGTCTACGCGCGTGGCATGGCCCGGGAATCAGTTCCGGTGCGGATCTACAATGGACGCGTCGAAAGCGATCTCGACTTCCATGAGTCCGGCTTTGTGCGACTCGATCATCATTCCGCGGTCACTGACTGGTCTGACGAGGGGCACGTCGCCGAGGTGCACAGGCCCGAAGTCGCAGCGCTGGCGAAGGCGTTGACCGGTTGCGACCATGCCGTCGCTTACATGCCGCTCATTCGCAGCCCCGATGCGGCGAGGACTCACCCGGACTACGCGCCCATCCAGTTCGTTCATTCGGACTTCACCGAAGACTACGGCCGGATGGTACGTGACGGGAATCGCGCCTATCGCGCATTTATCGAGCCACTGCTCACCGAGGCCGGGCTGAGCCACGCCGAGCTCAGCAACGCGAGGGATATTGCGCTGATCCAGTTCTGGCGCAACACCGGTCACGAGCACCCGGATTTCCCGCTGGCGTTCTGCGATGCACGCACCTCACCACGCTCGGACCTCGGGACGTTCGTCGTGCCCGAATACGGCGGCCAGCGCCTCGAGTTCGAAACCTTCTATGCCCAGGGCGCGCAGGGTGCCAGGCGACACAAGTGGTACACCTTTCCCAGGCTGAATCGCGACGAGGTCATCGCGTTTCGAACCTACGACAGCCGGCTGGCGGCGCAGGGCATGCCATTCTGGACGCTGCACTCGGCGTTTCGCGACCCGACTGCCGGCGATGAAGCGCCCCAGCGCGAGAGTGTGGAGATGCGCGTGCTCTGTCTCTTCGAATGAGTCGTCCTGACTGGAACGTGTTGGCTTCCGGTTCGCGCAGGAAAGCCTTTCGGGAATCCGTCGAACTTCGGCAGGCTCAGTCGTAATCCGGCCAGAGACGTTTGCGATAGCTGACCGGGTCCGCCAGCACACGACGCCGCGCATCGGTCGCCTCCGCCGCTTCGAGCGGGCGAAAGTCCTTCGGCAACGTTTTCTCGTTGAATGTTCGCAGTACCCAATTCATCACATTCGCCAGGGACTCGTCATCCAGCGGCGCCTGTGAGGCACCGGGAACCCGGAGCACATAGGCGCGTCCTTCCGGGCTCGCCACGATCAAACCGAGAGTGCCCACGAGCGATGGCACGTCGGGCGGCGCCCCCTTCCCGTTCGGCAAGTGACAACCGGCGCAATGCAGCAGGTAGTCCGCACGTGGGTCGGCTTGCGCAGTACCGGGAAAAACCGCGAAACACAGTGCGGCCCACGCCAACAAGCGCTTCGGGTACATCAACCTTCGGCGCTCGCCTCGCCGAGCACCACGGCGACCGTACAGTGATAAGAACGACTCTCGGTGCCGAAGCACCACAGGACCGCGCCCGCCTTGCTCGGGAAATAGACCGGCTTCTCGCGTTCCGTGTTGTGACAGTTGCAGCGTGCACAGACGTCCTTGCCACAGCAATCGTTGTACGAGATCAGGTAGTCCTTGTCATCGACCGGGTTGCGGCAGGTGCCGACCCAGGTGATCGGGGAAGGTTCCGCACCGGGCGGGCAACTGGTGTGGGTGCCGCCGCAGCAGGAACAAAGCGTCCCATCCAGCGCGCAATAGCGCCAATAGTCGCAACTCCTCGGATCGCCCGTCTCCGCAAGGCCCTCAGCAGCAAACGCGCGCGCGACCGGCAGCAGCGGCAGCAACGCCGTACCTGCGATAGCTGTCCCCAGCTTTGCGAGCACGCTGCGTCGGGACGTGCGGCGCGCCATCATCCGGCTGCTGCGATCCATCGTCCGATCGAGCCACGCAAAGGCACTGTCAATGATCTTCATGGCGTTTTCTCCGCGGTCGATTGTGTCGCCGGTTCGAACATCCGGACATAGTCCTGCAAGGTTTCGATACCGGTCTCCATCGATTCGATCAGGCTTTCAAGGTGTTCACGTGTATTGACGAGGCCCTTTCCCCTCAACACGCCACCGGCGTCGATTAATGCGGCAAAAGGCAACTTGCTGACAGCATATCGCAACCCCAATGGCTGAGAGAGAACATAAGGATAGCGGTCGATCCCGAGGTTCGAGACATATCGTCGATGTGACGCGAGGTCTTCACCGTCGCTCGCGAACACGAGTCGCAGGTCCTCATCCTGCGCAAGCGCTTTCGCGGTCGGTACGAGCGCCTTGCACACCGGGCAGGTCGGAGAGATCCAGAGAACAAGTGTTGCGTGTCCGCCTTCATCAGCGCCGCCGACCGTCACGGCGTTCTCCTTGAGGTCGATGAGAGCCATCGGCTCCGTCACCTCGCCGACCTTCGGTCCCGAGGTTGGTGTCAGTGCACCAGCCGGGGCCACACGTTCGTGCAGGAGACCGACTTGTCGAACCAGCGCAACGACAACCACTGCCAGCACGATGACGACGCACCACAATACGATGTTGGAAATCACGAGTGTTTCAGCCATGGCGCGAACCTCGCATCATCGCAACACGATTCTTGCGGAGCTGGCCAATCGCGACCTGCAGCAGCGCACAGGCCAGCAAGGCCGCGACGATCACCATATAATCGGCCGCGCCCAAGTGGCGGCCGGTAGTCGGGACAAGGGCGATAAAGGCGACCGCGACCAGTCCAAGATTGCGTAGCACGAGCCACCAGGACAGCCTGGCGTCTTCCCCGGTTGCGGCGAAGCTGCAACCGCAGGAGATGCCAGTACGCCCCCGGACGATATTGATACCCATCGCCAGCGCATAGAGCGAGAGCAGCGCAGTGCTGATCCCGACGACATAAACAGGTTGCGCCCGGACGATCCACGCAATCGCAAGACAACCTTCCGTATAGGCGAGCAGCCGCGCTACCGGTCGTACCAGGCTTGTGGGTAGCAGTTGATAGTCGGCCAGCGTTGCCTCGAAAATCCCGTGCTCGCCGAGCTTGTGCATCGATGCAAACAGCCACAGCAGGCCAAACCCCACGGCAACGATCCCTGGAAGCAACGGGTCAATCATGGCGGCCCAACGTCTGCAGGAACAGGGGGCTGGGCCCAACGCCATCTATGGAACGCAGGCGCCGCAACAACTGCCCGTCATAGACATCCACCGAACCTTTATCAGTCAGCGTGAGCAACAGCGGGACTGCTTCCTGCGTCACCTGCACAGCCTTGGACGCCTCATCCAGCGCAAACCGCCCGATGCGCTTGCCGCGGTCGATGTCCACGAGCCACACCTCTGTGCCGGATTCGTAGTGCGTATCCACTCCGCCTTCGTGCATCAGGATGTAAAGGACGTGCGAATCACGATGAAACCCGAGTGGCTGGTAGCCACCGGGACGCCAGCCTTCGTCCGCTTGTGTCAGTATCGGGAACGGCTTGCTGATCTCGATGCGATCCTTGTCCGTTTTGACCTGAAAAACGTTTCCAGCGTGCGAAAGCAGTATCCATCCGGTCTCGGTGCGCGCGACCTGGTCGAACACCGGGTCTGCTTCAATATCGAAGAACTTTTCGCTTCGCACTCGCTTCGCTTCTTTCCCGTCCGTGTCGAGGCGAATCAACTGCAATGTGCCATCACCGCAGAGCATGAGAAAAGCTCGATTCGGTTCCGGCAGGATCAGCGCACAACCGGACGTCGCGATCTCGCCAACAAACTTTTTGCGAGCGACATCGACTACGCTGACGGACTGTGCCGGCGTCATGTTGAACACCACCACGTGGCGGTCGTCGTCGAGCAGGCTGATGTAATTGCGAAACCAGAGTGTGGCTGTCTTCTTCGGAATCGGGACCTCCCCCTTGGGCGACAGCGTCTTCGCATCCCAGATCGTGAGCACATCGTCACGTTCGCCGCGAACACCACGGGAGTAAAAGGAATCGGCGGAATAGAACTCGCCTTTCGGGAGGTTCGGCTCAACCGCCGGCGTGTATTCGCTCAGGCTGAGCGACCCCTGCATCTCACCGGTGTGACTGTCGAAGAACCAGGCCGCATTGAAACTCTCGACCAGAAACCAGCCCGCGCCAGGCGCGGCCATCATCTCCCGGCCCACTTCTTCCGGCTGGATGTCCGCGCGAGCGCCCACGGCAGAGAAGAGCAAGAGGCCCAGAATGAACATGAGACGCATTGTTGTTATCCCCCGTGACACGCGTGTGTGGCCCGAAGGCCGGGTTTATGGTCACACGGGAATAGTATAGAACCTTTCGGGCCGGGGAAGTTAGCCCGGCCCGATCGCATCGTCAGGAAAAGTGAAGACCCGGAATACGGATCCAGGGAAAGGCAGTGCTGCCTGTGTCCAGGTACTCGCGCGAAATCCCGCTGATGTCCGTCAGCATGCGCGCCATGTTACCGGCAATCATGGTCTCCGACAGCGCGTCGCCACGTTTGCCGCCCTCGATCTTGAAGCTGTTCTTGATCACGCCGGAAAAGTCGCCGTTGGGCGCCGGTTCGCCCATCGACAGGCGGTTTACGATTGCCCCCTTTTCGATGCCACTGACGAGGTCGGCAAAGGGGGTCTCTCCCGGCCGAATGACCCAACCGGACGCAGCCGGCGTATGCAGGATGCCGGTCTTGCGGGACCCGTAATATGACGGCAACAGGCACGTGAGCTTGCCGTTGTCGAGCAGGTGCACGGGTGGTGCATTGAAGCCGTCACCGGTAAACGGCTCCTCTCCTGGTCCGTCAAACCGGCTCCGGATGTCGAGCATGGGGGACGCGATCGCCTCACCCACGTGTGTCTTGTAAACGCTCGCGTTGGCGATCAATGCATAGTCCCCGATCTGTTCCAGCAGCCAACCGAAGAGGTCGTGGACTGCCATGGGCGCCAGGATCACATCGCCGACGAAGTTGCCGCCGAAGGATTTCGTGTCAATCTGCTCTTCAGTTTCCCGCAGCATGTCGCCGATGCCGAACTGCGCCCATGCAGGCGCCCTGGTCACGTCATGTGCCGTGCCCTCGGCAAAATTGAATGAACTTGCCTTGTCACCTTCCGAGGCCGCGCCGAACGCAGCCAGCGTATAGGCACCGATGTCCGCAGTGAGTCGGGTCCCGCGACTCGTCACCAGTTGTGAGGCTTCCCTGCGATGCAGTGCGGCGCCTTCCTCG
>JAGRIN010000578.1 GCA_020443245.1 Pseudomonadales bacterium | reverse complement strand
TGCTGGTGTTCGGCGTGCTGTTGATATTCCAGAAGCATCGCCGCCTGAAAGGGGCTGGCTGGATCCTGGCCGGCCTGGGCTTCCTGTTTCTCGGTATCCACTACATGAAGGAGGGGTTCGCCGGTTTTGCGGATCACCTTGATCTGACGCGCTATGCGCTGGGGGGAGTGGCCGGGTTGTTGCTGTACAGCCTTTTCGGGGCGCTGGCGACGGTGATCATGCAGTCCAGTCATGCGACCCTGGTGCTGATCATCACCGCGCTGGGCGCAGGGCAGATCACCTACGAGAATGCCCTGGCACTGGCGATTGGTGCCAATGTCGGCACCACCGTCACGGCGGTGCTGGGCGCGTTGAACGCGACGGTCGATGGCAAGCGTCTCGCAGGCGCACATCTGATCTTCAACGTGGGCACCGGCCTGGTCGCCCTGGTGCTTATCGATCCGTTCATGCGTGCGGTGGATACGGTCAGTCACGCGGTGGGCATACCGGCTGATGACTACACCCTCAAACTGGCGGTGTTTCATACGCTTTTCAACGGCATCGGCATCATCATCTTCACTCCGCTGA
>JAGRIN010000577.1 GCA_020443245.1 Pseudomonadales bacterium | reverse complement strand
CAAGCTCGATGAACTCTTCCGCTCGAAGGCCAGCAAGGGGCGCATGACCATGACCGTGGTCACCCCCGATTTTGAGCGCACGCTGGGCATGAACATGGTCACCCGCGGCATGGAGGACACCCTCATCCGCATCACCTCGCCCCGCAAGGAGGCGGGCATCTCGACGCTCAAGAAGGGCACCGAGATGTGGAACTATCTGCCCAAGGTGAAGAAGACCGTGCGCGTGCCGCCTTCGATGATGATGGGCGCATGGATGGGCAGCGACTTCACCAACGATGACCTGGTGCGGGCGTCGAGCTGGGAGAACGACTACGACATGGCCTTCGTTGATGGCGTCGGCGCCGGCGATGAGGTCTGTCTGCGTTACACGCCGAAACCCTCGGCGGCGGTCACGTGGGACCATATCGACACCTGCTTCGACGGCGGCACGAGCCTGCCGCACCGCCAGGACTTCTACGACGAGAAGGGGCGCAAGGCGCGCACGCTGCACTTCTCGGAGGTCAAGGAGATGGGCGGGCGCACCATTCCGAGCGTGATGACGCTCGAGCCGCTGCTCAAGCAGGGCCAC
>JAGRIN010000576.1 GCA_020443245.1 Pseudomonadales bacterium | reverse complement strand
GCGTTCATCTCAGGTATCCCCACTACAACCTGAAACCCGCGCCAAGGTACACGTCCCGTACCTGGGTATTCGCAAGTATTTCCTCAGGCACGCCATCGGCGATGATGTGCCCTCCGCTGACAATGTACGCACGGTCGCATATGTCGAGTGTATCGCGCACATTGTGGTCGGTGATCAGAACACCGATACCGCGGCCGGCAAGATCACGGATTTCTTTTTTGATGTCTGTGACCGAGATCGGGTCGACGCCTGCGAAGGGTTCGTCCAGGAGCATGAAGGCGGGTTCACTGGCAAGTGCGCGGGCGATTTCCAGGCGCCGTCGCTCGCCGCCTGAAAGCCTCTCCCCGAGTGATTTCCGCACGCCCTGCAGGTGAAATTCATTGAGCAGCTGTTCAAGGATTTCCGCACGGCGGGTTCGATTCAGGTCGGCGCGCAGCTCGAGGATCGCTTTCAGGTTGTCCTGGGTGCTCAACTTCCTGAACACGCTGGCTTCCTGGGGCAGGTAGCCGATTCCGGCGCGGGCACGCTGGTGCATGGGAGCGTTGGTGAGCCTGCGATCGTCGAGCAGGA
>JAGRIN010000575.1 GCA_020443245.1 Pseudomonadales bacterium | reverse complement strand
CGGGACAAGCGCCTGCGCGCGGACGGCAATGCCCAGTACCAGAACATCACGGGCGACTTCTCGCACTACATCGACGACCCCTACGTCAGTGCGCCCATACAGCGGGCGCCGATCACCGACCTGACGGAAGTGGTCATCATCGGTGGCGGCTTCGGCGGTCTGATCACCGGCGCCAGACTGAAGGAAGCGGGCTTTCACGATGTGCGCATCATCGAAAAGGGCGGCGATTTTGGCGGCACCTGGTACTGGAACCGTTACCCCGGCGCTGCCTGCGATACCGAAGCCTACATCTACCTGCCGATGTGCGAGGAACTGGACTACGTCCCTACGGCCAAGTACGCCACCGCACCGGAAATCCTGGCGCATGCGCAACGCATCGCCCGCAAGTACGGTCTGTATGACAAGGCCTGCCTGCAGACGGAAGTCACCGGGGTGACCTGGGACGAAGCCACCGCGAACTGGGTGGTGCACACCAATCACGGCGATGCGATCCGCGCCCGCTTCCTGCTGCTCTCCAACGGCCCGCTGAACCGGCCGAAGCTGCCAGGCATTCCAGGTATCGATACCTAT
>JAGRIN010000574.1 GCA_020443245.1 Pseudomonadales bacterium | reverse complement strand
AGATAGTGGGCCACCTCCACCGCGTTGTGACCTGCGGTCGCCACGCCGTCGATCTGATCGATGCTCAGACCAGCGTCCGCGATCGCGTTCAACGCCGCGTCGGCGTGCAGCTGCAGCTGGCCCATGTCCGGCACCTTGCCCATGCGGGTGGTCTCGGCGGCACCAACGATTGCGATTGACTTGGGCTTCATCTCATTGACCTCCGGCCGGCTTGAACTGCGGCAGCGTGATCTCGTCGCTGAGTCGCTCGAAGGTCACCTGTAGCGGCATGTCCAGGACCAGCGCCTCGGGTGTCTGCTCGCAGTCGACGATGTTGGACATCATGCGTGGTCCTTCCTCGAGCTCGACCACTGCGATCGCGAACGGCGGTGTGAACCCGGGTGAGGGCAGGTGATTGATCACATAGCTGTGCAGACGGGCGCGGCCGGACGCCGTCACAACCGAGACCTCCCTACAGCCGCAGCCCGGGCAGAAGGGACGGGGTGGGAAATAGGTCTTGTCGCACTTGTTGCAGCGTTGCAGGCGCAGCTCGCCCTGCCGGGTGCCCGCCCAGAAATGCTCGGTCTCCGGTG
>JAGRIN010000573.1 GCA_020443245.1 Pseudomonadales bacterium | reverse complement strand
TCTAGAAACTGCGGGGGAATTCAAGGTGGCCTTACCCCGATCTGACGGACACATTGCTTAGGCCGCAGAGGCGGCCGTATCAGCCGGCAGCATAGCCGACTCGTACTCGGCAGGGGAACGGTAGCCGAGAGCGGAGTGGAGCCGCTGGCGGTTGTAGAAGACCTCGATGTACTCGAACACGGCCTGACGGGCAGCAGTCCTGGTCGGGAGCGGCTGACTGTAGATCAGCTCCGTCTTGAGGGTGGCGAAGAAGCTCTCGGCGACGGCGTTGTCCCAGCACTGGCGGGGCCGGCTGAGCGATTGCACGATGCCATTGCCGGCCAGGAGCTGACGGAAGGCAGCTGAGGTGTATTGACTGCCGCGATCGCTATGGAACACGAGCCCAGCAGCCGGGTGGCGTACCCCGATGGCCATCTCCAGGGCGCTGCAGACCAGGCTTGCCCGCATGTGGTCGGCAACGGCAAATCCGACAACCCGGCGGCTGGCCAGGTCCATGACGGTCGCCAGGTAGCACCAGCCCTCCCAGGTGCGCACGTAGGAGATGTCTCCCACCCAGACGCGGTCGAGGGGACG
>JAGRIN010000572.1 GCA_020443245.1 Pseudomonadales bacterium | reverse complement strand
GGTCTACCCTTCGACTGTTCACCGCCTCCTACGGGTGTCATCCTGCGCGAAGTCGAAAGATCTCGTTCCCCGACCACCACGTTCGCGATGGCAACCACTCAAGGTGTCGTCCTGAGCGAAGTCGAAGGATCTCGCTCCCCGACCACGCGCCCTCGAACCCGCGCGGCGACGCTCCGGGGCAGGCGTCGGGACCTGGCCGTGGGCCACGCCGAGATCTCTCGATTCCGCCCGAGAAACCACCCGTGAGGAGTGGCGACTTCGAACCGCGTTGGCTGGTGATGAGGTCCTTCGACTTCGCTCAGGACGACACCTGTGGGTGGGTAGGGGGACCAGGTCGGGAGGCGAGGGCAGACGCGGTCACCCTGCGCCTGCCCGGCGGCTCCCTGCTCAATGGACCCCGTCGCCATCCCGGGCGTTACGCGGCGTCCCCGTGGATGACCCCCCGCAGCAGGCGGCACATCTCCACCGGGTCGTCCGCCTGCCAGACATTGCGGCCGTAGACTGCACCGCGAGCGCCAGCCGCCAGGGCGTCCCGCGTAGCCTTCAGCACCGGCTCCGGCGTGTCGGCGCGCACGCCG
>JAGRIN010000571.1 GCA_020443245.1 Pseudomonadales bacterium | reverse complement strand
GCCTATGTCGGCCACAGCGCCGCAGCGCGGGAGGTCCGGCAGATGCTCGAACGCCTCGCTCGGGTGCCGTTCTCGGCGTTGATCGTGACCGGCGAGACCGGGACCGGAAAAGGCCTCGCCGCGCGCATCCTGCATCACTCCGGGCCGCGTGGCAGCGGCCCGCTGGTCGAGGTCAACTGCGCCGCACTGCCGCACGAATTGATGGAAGCCGAGCTGTTCGGTCATGAAGCCGGGGCATTCACCGGTGCCAAGGGCCGGCGGCGCGGGCTGATCGAACAGGCGGACGGCGGCACGCTGTTTCTGGACGAGATCGGCGAACTCGACATCGATCTGCAGGCAAAGCTGCTCAAGGCCATCGAAGACCGCCGCGTGCGCCGGGTCGGCGGCGATCGCGAGATCGCCATCGACTGCCAGATCATCGCCGCCACCAATCAGGATCTTGAGGCACGCATTGCCGCCGGTGATTTCCGCGCCGATCTGTTCCATCGTCTCGCGGTGTTCCGTCTGCCGATCCCGCCGCTGCGCACCCGCAAAGCCGACCTTCGCGATCTGCTTCCGGGTTTCATCGCGGACTTCAACGCC
>JAGRIN010000570.1 GCA_020443245.1 Pseudomonadales bacterium | reverse complement strand
CGGCCCGCGACGCGATTCAGAAACTCGTCCAGGACCGCAAGATCGAGGCCCTCGAGAAGGCCCCGATCGACGGCTACTACCAGGCCGTGGTCGGCAGCCAGCTGCTCTATGTCAGTGCCGACGGCCGCTACGTCCTGCAGGGAACCCTGTACGACGCCGACGCCAAGCTCGACCTGACCGCGGCGCGCCTCGCCCGCGTCAACGTGGCCAAGCTCGACGCCTACCCGGAATCCAAGCGCATCAGCTTCAAGCCGACTTCCAAGCCGAAGTACAAGGTGACCGTGTTCACCGACATCGACTGCGGCTATTGTCGCAAGATGCATTCGCACATTGCCGAGTACAACGAGCGCGGCATCCAGGTCGACTACCTGTTCTTCCCGCGCAGCGGTCCCGGCACGCCTTCGTTCGCCAAGGCCGTTTCGGTCTGGTGCGCCAAGGACCGCCAGTCGGCATTCACTGCCGCCAAGGCCGGCAGCGATCCGGCGCCGCTGCAATGCGACAACCCGGTGAGCGAGGAGTACAAGCTCGGCATCGATGTCGGCGTGGACGGCACGCCGACCGTGTTCGCTCCGGATGGCAGCAA
>JAGRIN010000569.1 GCA_020443245.1 Pseudomonadales bacterium | reverse complement strand
CTCCTGTGCGTTGACCAATTCCTGCGAGTAGAGCTCGTATAAGTGCTGTCCCGCGGTCACCGGGTCACCGGACGCCTTTACGTAGAGCTTTTCGATCCAGCCCTGTACCCGCGGGTGAATATGCACCCGCCGGTCCTCGTCGTACTGCACATATCCCACTGTCCTGATCGCCGCGGGCAGCGTCGCATAGCCCACTCGCGCCGTGCGGACCCCGAGATTATTCACCACCTCCGGCGCTATCCGGATCACGCCGGCGGCGCCGCCGTCCGCTTCTGCAAAGACCGGCACCAGGTCCATGCCCATGGGCGACTTGCCGGGCCCCTCGCGACGGTAGGTGGGATCCATGGGGGCAACCCAGTAGAGGGGTTCGCGCTCCCGGGGCGCGCTGGCGCCGGCCTGCGAGCCGGATACCGCCGGGGCGAGCATGAGGTAACTGGCCGTCGCTCCCGCCAGCGCGGCCAGCAGGGCGATCACAAGGTACTTGGTAGTCGGTTTCATGACGATTCTCCCGCGGCGCCTGCGCCGCTGGTGGCAAAAAAGTAATTGAGCTGGGTGATGGTTTGCAGCCGCGCTATGTCAATATCCA
>JAGRIN010000055.1 GCA_020443245.1 Pseudomonadales bacterium | reverse complement strand
GTGACAATCCCGCGCGTCTCAATATCGTGTCGGACATCGTGGACCACACGATTGCAGCGGTCCAATGGGGTGAAGCCCTGGGCGGCTGGACGGCGCTTGGTGAAGCGGAGATATTCGAGCTGGAGTATTGGGAACTCGAACAGGCAAAGCTGAAACGTATGCCGGCGCCGGCCACGCTGACGGGCAAAGTTGCGGTAGTCACCGGTGGGGCGTCGGGGATCGGCGCAGCCTGTGTCGAAGCGTTTCGGGGTCGGGGTGCCGTCGTCGTCGCGCTCGATATTGACCCTTCGATTACCGGACTGGCCGGTGCGGACGTCCATGGCATCCACTGTGACGTGCTCGATGCACAGGCAGTGCGCGACGCGCTGCAGGAGGCGGCAGGACATTTCGGTGGCGTCGACATCCTCGTGTCCAACGCGGGCAATTTCCCGAAGAGCGAGCCGATCGATTCGCTCGACGAGCAAAACCTGCGCGCATCGCTCGCGCTCAATTTCGAAAGCCACGCAACGCTCGTGCGCGCGTGCCTGCCTTTCCTGAAGCGGGGCTTCGACCCTGCGGTGCTGCTCGTCGCGTCCAAGAATGTACCGGCACCCGGGCCGGGTGCCGCGGCCTATTCGGCCGCAAAGGCTGCGCTGACACAGTTCGGCCGGGTGGCTGCCCTGGAACTCGGAGAGCATGGCATCCGTGTGAATACGGTGCATCCAAACGCGGTTTTCGACACTGCACTCTGGTCGCAGGAAACGATAGCCTCGCGCGCCGCCGCCTATGGTGTCACGCCGGAGGCGTACCGGCGAAACAACGTCCTCCGGACCGAGGTGTCGTCGGCCGATGTCGCACGTTTGCTTGTCGAAATTGCGGGCCCGGCCTTCGCGAAAACGACCGGTGCGCAGGTGCCGGTCGACGGTGGTAACGAGCGGGTCATTTAGCCGCCCCGTTCAGTAGACCCGGCCGCGGCGAGGCTGCCTGACGTTCGCTCGTCTTATCGGTTTGCACTGAAGAGGTCGGAGACGCGAAAGCCCGCCGTGCGCCGGGCGGCGCGAAACTGCACCATGACGTCGGCAATCTCGCGGTCCGCGTCGAGCGGTGTCAGGAGCGGCTCGTTACTTGAAGCATCTCGCCACTGCGCGAAGACGATATCGATCGCGCTCTCTTCGAGCGGGACGTACCCGCTGCCGGTGAGGGCGCGAATCTTGTGAGCCAGTGGCCGGGCGCCGATCCGAAAATCGGCTTTCGCCCGTAGTGGCTCGTCCAGCCATCCGCGCTGCCAGGCGTTTTCAACCTCCATCTGTTGCGAGTGTTCGAGGCTGCCGCCTGACGACGCGGTGAGTGCCAGGCTGGCGCAAACCAGTGGTTTCGCGACACATGTTCGCTCACCGCAGGCAATGACGAGTTCGAACGGAAAGTGTGCGCCGGAGACCAGGAATTCGGCCTCGGCAAGCAGGCGCTTCATCAACGTGGCGCTGTCAGGCAGCCCGCTGACGATGGCGCGATCGATGTCACGCAGGCAGACCTGGACGAAAGGATAAGGGATGCCTTCGCTGTCAGTCACATGCCCCGACAGCACTTCGAGGTTGCCGCCCGCAAAGCCTTTTCCGCTGTAGATCCGAGAGCCGTCGGCGAGCAGGGTGGGGCGGGGTGAGAGTAATTCACCCAGCACATACCAGGTACCCGGCGTCGTGGTCATTGCCCCTTGAAGTCCGGTTTGCGCTTTTCCCGGAACGCGAGGCGGCCCTCGGCGCCGTCCTCGCTCGTACTGACTCGCAAAAGGGCGTCCCGCGCCAACGCCGACTTCTCCGCGGGCCCCTTGTTCAGCGTCTCGGCGACAAAGCCCTTGATGGTCTGCACCACCAGCGGCGCGCTTGCCTCGAGAATCCTCGCGTATTCCAGGGCGGCATCCCGTTGGCTACCGAGTGGCACAACGCGGTTGACCATCCCCACTTCGTAGGCGCGCGAGGCAGGGAGGTCCTGGCCCAGCAGCATGAACTCCATCGCAATCTTGTGGGGCACCCGCGCCACACAACCGGCAATGAGGCCACCGGTGAATCCGACCTGCGCCTCGGGATACTTGAACACGGTGTTGTCGGCTGCAACGACCAGGTCGCACATCTGGACGAGGATATAGGCACCTCCGATGCAATGGCCCTGGACACACGCGATGATCGGCTTGTTCGTTACGACGCCGACGCCGGGCACGCCTTGCCACATTTCTTTTGGAGGATCCTTGATATCCGCGCCGACGGAAAAGGCTCGATCCCCCTCAGCGCTCAGGATCGCGACCCGTGCGTCGCCGGCGTCGAACCGGGTGAGCGCCCGCCGCAGTCCCTGGATCACATCTTCGTTCAGCGCGTTCATCTTGTCGGCGCGATTGATGCGAATTTCCGCGATGCGGGCGGTCTCTTGGTAGAGCACGACATCGTCCATGGTGCGATATTCCCCGGAGCTACAGGCAAGCGTCAATAGTGTCGCGTTGCTGGCGGTGGATCAATCGGTACGTTTTTTCAGTACGAGGAGCGTGCGCTTGCCGATGGTCCCGTGTGGCTCGACGTCGAAGTGCCGCCGGGCGGCCCGGGTGAAGGCCTCAGTTGTGTAGGTCTTCGCCCGCTCTGGTTCGAGGGCCGCGATATCACGCGTCTCGCGGGGTACATCCGGCAGGTCCAGCGGGTTTGCAAAGATGACCCGGCCGGAGCAGATCCTTGCGAGCGCGGCGATCGCTGCGTCATGGTCGTCAAAGCGCTTGTCTGACAGGCCGCTTCCCCAAAAGAGGTAGTGGTAGGTATTGATGATCAGGATATTGTCGAAGGGCGCCCCAAGGGTGTCGGGATCGCCTGCGAGATCCGTCAGGAATCCGTAGTGGAACCGGGCGTTATCGCATGCGAGCTTTTTCGCGACCTTACGTGAGAGTTCGATCCACGGTTCGAAGATGTCGATGCCGACCGCGAGTCGACATCCTGGCGTACGTGCGGCTTCCAGCACGAACCAGCCTCGGGCGCTGCCAATGTCGAGGAGACTGCCCACTTCCTTCGTGTAGAGCGGTTGCAGCCTGGCGGCTCGCCAAAACAGGTTGAAGTTCGGGATCAGGCGCCCGTCATCGATGCGATAGTTGTGGTTGTTGGGATAACCCCGCAGATCGTCGTTCGAGAACCCGTCTGCAGCCGGCGAAGGTTCTCCTCGACCATGGCCGCGGAGACGCCCGAATGCGACCAGGAACTGATATTGAACCCAGGTTACCGCCTTGTTGATGATGCCTAACAATATTCCAGTGCCGCGTAAGATTCCGCAGCTGACAAGCATACCGCAATCCGGGGTCGAAGTGGCGCAGAACGGCGTCACGGAAACGTAGTATCATCGAGCGATTGCAGGTGAGCAGCAGCGGTGAACGCAAGTGGCGAGTTTGACCTTCCTGGGCGGTGTATCCGAAGTAACGGGCTCCTGCCATCTATTGCAGTCGGAACACTTCGGCAAGATTCTTCTCGATTGCGGGATGCATCAGGGCGGCGACGACATCCAGGACGCACGCAAGGAGAAATTCCGGTTTCGCGCCCACGAGATCGACCAGGTCATCCTGTCCCACGCGCACCTCGATCATTCCGGCATGCTCCCGAAACTCGTCAGTCAGGGCTTCAAGGGGCCGATTCACTGTACCAGCGCCACTAAAGACCTGTTGGGGATTCTGCTGCACGACTCCTACCACCTTTATGTCCAGGATCTCGAACGTGAAAACCGCCGTCGTGAACGCGCGGGTCGCAAGCCACTCCCGGCCGCCTACGATGCGGGCGACGTTCGAAGGGCAATCTCACAGTGCGTCGGTTATGACTACGACGAGCCGGTTCTTCTCGAAGGCGGCATATCCCTTCGCCTGCTGGATGCGGGCCACATCCTGGGATCGTCCATCGTCGAATTGACTCTCCCTGAAGCGGACGGCGGCAAGAAGCTTGTCTTCTCCGGCGACCTGGGCGGCATTGGTGCGGTGCTCATGCGCGACCCGGAGGTGCCGCCCACTGCAGACGTCGTGCTCATGGAGAGTACCTACGGTGACCGAAACCATCGGGATATGACGAAGACCATCGAGCAGATGACGGAAATCCTGCGCCAGACGTGGCAGGCGGGCGGCAATGTGCTGATCCCCTCATTTGCCGTCGGGCGCACGCAGGAAATCCTGTTCCATCTCGGTCTCCTGTATCGCGAAGGCAAGCTGGATGAATGGGACGTCTATCTCGACAGCCCCATGGCGATTGCGGTGACCGAACTCTACGACCGCTGGATTCAGCTCCTTGACGACGCGGACGCGGAGGCACTCGCGCTTGCGGGCAAGCCTTCCATTCGTACGTTCCTGCCGACGCTGCGCCTCACCGAGACCGCAGACGAATCCATGGCGATCAACAAGCGCAAGTCCGGTGTGATCATCATCGCCGGTAGCGGGATGTGCACGGGCGGCCGTATCCGCCATCACATCAAGCATCGGCTGTGGCGAGCGGAGAACACCATCATCTTTGTCGGTTTCCAGGCGAACGGCACGCTCGGCCGCATCATCGTCGACGGCGCGCGCAAGGTGCGGCTGTTTCACGACACCATCGCGATCAAGGCACGGGTCGAGACGCTGGGGGGCTTCTCGGCACATGCGGGACAGCGGGAACTCGTGAGTTGGCTCACGGCAATCGGGGGAGACCCGAAGGTATTCCTCGTCCACGGCGAACCGACATCGCTCGATACGCTCGCGGCCAAACTGAAATCCGATTGCGATATCGAGGCGACGATACCGCGCCATGGGGACGTCTTCGAGATCTAGCGCCCCGTGGTGCTCACGACTGGCCATTTGCGCGAACGATTGCCTCGTCAATGAGTCGACGCGCGACTTCCGCGGAGTCCCAACGTTCGAGCTGCACCCACTTGTTGGCCTCGAGGTCCTTGTAGTGCTCGAAGAAGTGCTGGATCTGCGCGATTGTGATCTCTGGCAGGTCGGTGTAGTTCTGGACGCGTTCATAGCGGCGTGTCAGCTTGGTGCTCGGGACGGCAATGACTTTCTCGTCCTGGCCCGCCTCATCCTTCATGACCAGCACACCGATCGGACGGCAGTTGATGACGGCGCCCGGGACAATTGCCCGGGTGCTCGCGACGAGCACGTCGATCGGGTCGCCGTCTTCAGAGAGTGTATGCGGCACGAAGCCGTAGTTGCCGGGATATCGCATCGGCGTGTACAGATAACGGTCGACGAACAAGGCGCCTGACGCTTTGTCCATCTCATATTTTATTGGCTCACCGCCAACCGGCACTTCGATGATGACGTTGATGTCCTCGGGTGGATTCTTGCCGGCGGGGATCTCGTCGATTCTCATGTTGCTCGCTTTGTGGGTTGATCCGAAAGGGGCGCGATTATATTCGGACTCCCTCCGGCATGCCACCGGGTGTCATGTGTTTGGCGGCTTTGGCGGTACAATCGGTTGATGCGCAGTCTCCCGACCCCGGTTCTTCTCACTGGTCTCGTCCTGGTAACGTTCGGCATCTATCACGAGGTGTGGACGCACGAGTTTGTCTGGGATACGAACAATTTTGTCCTGAAGAATCCGTGGCTGAGACACCCCGGATTCGACGACTTCGTGGCGATGTTCACCAAATATCATCGCGCGAACTGGCAACCGATGGTCTGGCTCTCTCATGCGCTCGATTTCGCCCTCTTTGGCGATGCGCCCGGCTGGCATCACCTCTCGAATGTCGCGTATCACGCGCTCGACTGTTGCCTCGTCTACTGGTTCGTAGTGACCCTGCTCAGGCAGACAGAACTGCCGAGGGCAGAGGCAGGTTCGACGGCGTTGCTGTCGGCGGCGATTTTTGCCGTGCACCCGCAGCATGTCCAGTCGGTCGCCTGGGTGGTAGAGCGCAAGGACACGCTTTCCGTCTGTTTCACGCTGCTTTGTTTCATTGCATACATCAAGGTGAAGCAGCGGGACGACGGAGGCAGCGAGGCGTTACCGCTTTTGCTGCTGGTACTTGCGCTCATGAGCAAAGCCATGGCCGTGACGATTCCCGTCATCCTGCTCCTGTTCGATGTTTATCCGCTCAAGAGATGGCCCGATCGTGTGCCGGCGGTTCGGCTCATTGCCGAGAAGTGGAGCTACTTCCTGGTCGCGTTTGCGGTGGTAGGCGTGACGCTCTACACGCAACGCATTGCGATGGTGAGCCTCGAACAGGAGCCCCTCAAGACCCGGCCGCTCACCGCCGCCAACAATTACCTGCTCTACGTGCGTAACTACCTGGTTCCGATAAACCTTTCACCTTTCTATGCGCCGGTTCCGTCTATGGCGAACATCCTGGCACCTGGCTATTGGGCGCCGGGTTTCGCGATGATCCTGTCTGTGCTCGGTGCGGGCGTCGTCCTGTGGGTGCGCGGCTGGCGATGGCCGCTCCTGATGGCGCTCTTTTACTTCGTCACACTGGCGCCTGTTTCCGGGCTGATCGCGGTTGGGCCGGCAAAGGCGCTGGACTACTATGCGTACCTCGCCACACTGCCGATCGGGCTCGCGTTGTCGCTCGGGATCGTCAGGCTTCTTGGTGTCGCCGGTCGACTGCGCTCAGTCGTTGCAGGACTTGTCGCCTTCTGGCTGATTGCGCTGTCGCTGATTTCGTTTGCCTATGTGAAGATCTGGCAGACCGAATTGACCCTGTGGCTTGCTGCCTACCAGTACTACCCGAAATCGCCTTACGTATTGCGCAACCTCTCGGGCTCGTATCTTTTGTACGGCCAGGTCGACGAGGCGCTCCGGTATGCGAAGGAGGGGGCGCGATACAGCCAGGTAGGACGTGACTGGCTGATCCAGCTCGAGTCTTCGCTGGCGCAGCAGGCAGACAAAGAAGGTGACACGCCACCGCCCGCGAGTGAAGTCAGTCCGCTTTGAGTGTAAGGGTCGGGGTGAGGTTCAGCGCGGCAAGCGTGAGGGTCAGCTTCGCGTCCGCCACCTCTCGTGTTGCGTGGACGGTGTGCGGGACACCGGGCAGGAGATGGAAGTAGTTGTCGTTGAACCGGAGCCCCTGGCCGCGGAGCGTGACAAACTGGAGAAAGCCATCGGATACGACGAGCGTCAGTTCCGCGCCATCGGGTGTCTCCCGGGCCGTGAGCTCAACCGAGGCGGAGGACAGCGGCTGGAGCCGATATCCCGAAGGAAACCACGCGTCGGTGCCGAGCACGTTGCCGTCCTCGTCCAGCCAACTCGCCAGCACCACATCGTGCGCAGGCGGCCCGAAGCGGTAGTGGTAGCCGGTATCGTGGAATCGGCCCAGTATCTCGTCCACGGAAACGAGTTCGGAGGACCAGGGCGAAACGGAAATGGCACGTTCGGCTTTGCCGACCGGGACCTGCGCGTGTCGTAGCAGCGTCACGTGCACGGAACCGGTCAGGGTTTGTGCCGACTCGTTCAGCAGCGACACGTCGATTCCGTCCATCCCGCTGTCCAGGAGTTGGAGGCCGACCGATCGCCACGCCCTGGAAACGATCTGAAGGGCCGGCTTGGCCTCGTTGTCGCTGTCGATAAGCCCCCAGCCGGCGCCCGGCACCAGGTCCTTCAGGAACCAGACAATGCCGCCGCCGCACTGGCTCTCGCGGCTGCGCCAGTAGGCGAACGTGCGCCGCATGACCTCGCCGCTGACAACCTGCGCGTGCTGGATGTAACCCGCCTTGTCCGCGTATCGAAGGTCGATGGCATCGACGCCGAACAGTTCCGCAAGGTAGTGATCGCGAATGTCCTCGAAGTCCCAACCGGCGGCATTGTCCCGCGGCACGCCGTTTTTCCAGGCCGGGGTGTGGACCGCGGGCGAACGCGTACCGAAGTGTCGTTGCAACGATGGATCACCCGGCACATTCGAGAACCCGAGGCACTCGGACGTGAAGCGCACCTGCGCGGCACGAACGTCGTCGACAGGCCGCCGGTAGGCGCCAACGCCGAAGTAGTGACTGAAACCAGTACGGGTATGGAACGGCAAGTGACCTTCGGACGGCGATGCCGGCACGTAGGGTTGTGGTGCCCCGCATGCATCGAGGACAGCAGGGATGACATCGTAAAAGAGGCGGCTTCGCCATGCGTCCGCCGGCAATCCGAACATGGCAGCCTGTTGTTCCACTTCGCTGTTTCCGCAGAAGACCGCGAGGCATGGATGGGGCGCGAGGCGCGCGACCTGCCCGAATATCTCTTCGCGCACCTCTGCCTCGAATTCGGGATCGTCCACCGGATAGTCCATGTTGGCGAACATGAAGTCTTGCCAGACCATCAGTCCCAGCTTGTCGCATGTTTCATAGAACGCGTCGCTCTCGTAGACCATCGTCCCGCCGAGCCGGATCATGTTGGCTCCGGCGTCTCGCATCAGGGTGAGCGTACGCTCGATCGACGCGAGGGGCGCATCCAGCGACACAATATCGGGCGTCGTCCAGCAGGCGCCGCGGCAAAAGACCCGCTGGTCGTTGACGAGCAGCGCAATGTCGTCACCGTCGCGTTCAAACCTGGTCGATCGCCAACCGAGCCTGCCCTGGAAGAGGGTGTGGCCTTCGTCCTCCTGCACCAGGCGCACGACAACCTCGTGGCTCGTCGGGTCGCCGTGGGTATGCGGGTGCCAGGTTGCGAGCGGTGTCGCCAGCGTCACGCTGGTGTCGATGACGAGGTTGCCGTTCACGATATCGAACGCAAGTGCATTGGGTTCTGAGGCGATATCGACAAAGACGGAAGTGGGCACCACGCCGTCGGGTAACGCTGCTTCGAGACGCACGTCGAGATGCTGGCCCTGACTGTCGACGCGCGGCATGATGAGACACCGCTGCGGCCGGGTGATACCGGTTGCAAGCCGGACGGGACGCCAGGGACCAACCGCGGGCACGGGCGGCGTCCACCCGGGAATGCGCCCCAACAGGGTTGTTCGTCGCCACCTCAGTTGCTGGTGATCGACAAGGTTGGTTTTCCAGCCCGGACGTTTTCTCTTGGCGGAAAGGTCACGGGTCATCGAGCGGAATGCCAGGGCGAGTCGTCGTGGACCATCGGCTGCGGCGATGGGCAGATGGTAGCGCCGGAACATGTTGGCTGTGTGGAGAACGCACTCGTCGTCCAGCCAGACCTCTGCCAGCGTTGCGAGCCCGTCGAAGATGAGCGTGGCAGGTGCAGTGCCCGTAATCTCGGTGACGTACCACCAGTCGAAATCGTCCGTATTGGGCGCGGTTTCGCCGGGGTGTTCGCGCAACCAGGTTTGTGCCGCCGTGCCGGGTACGATGGCGTCGTCGATGGCCTGGTGCATGTCCAGCGCGCCAGGGTGCAGGACATCGCCGGCCTGGGTCCGGACCAGTTTCCAGCCGACGATTGGCGTCTCCTGGCTCGTCAGCGCGGACATGGTCAGCCCAGGTACTTTTGCTTGAGACGATCCACGCCGGCTTGCCAGCGCTCGCCCATCGCAGTGATCGCCTCCAGTTCCATCGGCTTCTTGCGTGCCATGGCGCGCGCCAGTTTGAACTGGAATGCCTTGGCGCCGCTCGAGATCTCGTTAAAGGCGGCGATGACATCGTCGAGCCCGGTTTCTCCCTGTCCCTTCAGCCAGGTGAGGTACGTTTCGAGGAGCTCGTAGCAGGCGCCGTATTGACGCAGGTTTGCGAATGAATAGATGTGGAAGGTCTCGATCGGCTGGGTCATGAGCCAGTCGAAATCCCGCTCGAACCGCGTCCGGAAAGTCTCGAACGGGTTCGTCTCCGGCACGAGCCGGAGCTGCTTTTCGAGCGATGCGATGGAACGTTCCAGCAGGCTGCCGGCACCGACGGGCCGCAATCTGACGAGCTCGATGTACGGCGGCAACATACGCTCGTGCACCAGCCCGTCCAACTGGAAGATGTCGGCGAAATCCTGGCCATCGACGTGATAGTAGCCCTGGCCATGGAAGTAACCCATGTGCCTCGCGGCGACGTCGATTTCGTTGACCGCAATGGTCGACTTCACATGCGCGAGTTTGTAGGCCGTGCCCCGTGTATCGGGCAGGTAGAACGAATCCATCTCCACAAGCACTGGCCGTCCACCCTCAACCTGTTCCTCGACGTGTTGTGACAGGGAGAGCCAGGGATTGAGTTCCTGGACTTCCATGCCGTACATCTCGAGCAAATCTTCGTGGCGAAACTTGAAGAAGGTCCACTGGTCGACCTCGAAGTCCACCGACACGGTGAAGGCGAGGGCGGCTGCCGGTTCGTGGCCCAGCGCGTGGATGAGTTCGACCAATACATCCACATAGCAGTTGGTCTCTGCCCAGGCGCGGCCCGGTCCGTGAATGAAGTGTCGCTCGTACGTCTCCGGCGAGAGGGGCACTATGCTCCGCATGGGATGATCGTCAGGAGCCTTTGAAAGCGATCTGCATCGTCGCGTTATGACCGCGAATGCGATCGTTGTTGACCATGAGCGAAGCGCCGTACGCGTCGCGCAAGTGTCGGCACAGGCTGCTTTCACTGTCGTTCTTGTAGCCGCTGATACCCACGATCTGCAGTGCCTTGCCGACGATGTCGATGACCAGCTCCGAGCAGCGAATCTTGACGTTGTTGGTGCGAATCGAGAACCCGTAGTTGTTGAACTCGGCGTCATCACCCTTTGCCAGCAAGGCTTCGTATTCCGCGATGGACTGGTACAGGCCACTGCGCATGCTGAAGAGAATTTCGTTGACTTCCGAAAGGCGCAGCGCCGTGACGGGTGGTACCTGCGGCGATTTTCTCGCGGCGGCCCGAACCGTCTTTCGCGCGACTTCGACGGCGTCGGCTGCGAGTCCGGTCCAGAGCGAGCCCCACACCAGGTGCGAGACCGGATGCATCGACTTTGCAAGCACGTCTGCGTAGGGCACGGCCAGGATCTGCCGCTTGTCGCCCGTGGACGACAGTTCGAATCCGAGGCTGCAGGTGCCCCGGAACCCCAGCGTGTCCCAGCCCGCGATCTGCTTTAGGGTGCAGTCCTCTTTCCTGACGAGTACGACGGACTGGTCGTTCTGCTGCGCCTCTTCCGAACGTCGGCAGGTCACCATGATGGCATCCGAGGAAAGGGCGTAAGAGATGACGGGCGCCTGCTTGGAAAGCTCGAACCGGTCACCGGTTACCTTCACGGCACAGATACTGGACCTGACATCACCGCCCACACCGATCTCGGTCGTTGCGGAGGCAAGCAGGCGTTGCTCATCGACAATCTCCTTGAGATAGGCGGCGAAATACTCGTCTCCCTGGCCGTGATGCACGATGCAAGCGACCTGGATCTGGTGCATCGCATAGATCATGGCGGTGGAAGCGCAGTACCGCCCCATCGTCTCGCACAGCAGGCAGATCTGCGTGATGGTGAGTTCCATGCCGCCGTACTGTGCGGGTACGTAGGCGCTGAGGAGCTTTGCCTCCCGCAGCGCGGCGAACGCCTCGTCGGGAAAACGCGCGTCACGATCCACATCGGCCGCATATTTGGCCAGTACGTTCGCGCCGATGTCGCCCACGGTCTTCAGGATTTCGTCGAACGTCGGGTCAGCGACGGCCGCAGTCTTGGTCTCGCTCATACGTATCTCCCTTCAGATAAGCGTATCGCTGACGGCATCACTTGAGCGACGTGATGGCCGAAGCGAGTGAACTGATACTCTGGAACGTCTCTCGTGACAACATGTCATCGTCGAACTCGACGTCAAAGTGATCCTCGAGTGCGAGCATGAGGTTGACTGTCGTGAGCGAGGTGAGGCCGACATCGTAAAGGTCGGTCGTATC
>JAGRIN010000568.1 GCA_020443245.1 Pseudomonadales bacterium | reverse complement strand
GGTTCTTCTCCAGTTACGAAGCCTTTATTCACATCATCGATTCCATGTTCAATCAACATGCCAAATGGCTCAAAACGACCAGTCTGGAAATTCCTTGGCGTGCCCCCATTGCCTCGCTCAACTATTTGCTCACGTCGCATGTGTGGCGACAGGACCACAACGGGTTTTCGCATCAAGATCCCGGCTTTATCGATCATGTCGTGAATAAGAAAGCCAGCATTATCCGGGTGTATTTGCCGCCGGACGCCAATACGCTCTTGTGCGTAACCGATCACTGCCTGCGAAGCCGAAATAAAGTGAACGTCATTGTGGCCGGCAAACAACCCGGGCTTCAATATTTATCCATTGATGCGGCCATCAAACATTGCGCTGCGGGCATCGGCATTTGGGAATGGGCCAGTAATGATAAGGGAGCGGAACCGGATGTTGTCATGGCATGCTGCGGCGACATCCCCACGCTCGAAACCTTGGCGGCCGTTGATTTGCTTCGCGTGCATATGCCGTCATTAAAAGTCCGTGTTGTCAACGTGGTGGACCTTATGAAATTACACCCTCAAAGTGAACATCCGAATGGGTTATCCGACAAAG